>ONYC01000143.1 GCA_900321975.1 uncultured Bacteroidales bacterium | reverse complement strand
TCTTCGATCGTTCTTCGATAGTTCTTCGATTGTTCTTCGATTCGGATCGAAGAACAATCGAAGAACTATCGAAGAACGATCGAAGAACGGCCGGAGTCGGTGCGGAGATGGGATGTGTTTCTGGGGTGAAAAACAGTAAGATATGCATTGTGGGGAAGTATTGTGTGGCGAAAGGCAGGGGAGAGGGTGTTGATAATTTTCTCGTTTTTTTGGTTGCAAGGATTGATTTTTTTTGTATCTTTGTACTTTAAGCCTGCAAAGGGTAAAGAACATAATATATTAAAATACAATAAAATATTATAAGGACTGATGGTTTCTGACAACGAAAAAATCACTCGCGTCGATATCGAGCAGACGATGAAGACTGCCTATATCGACTATGCAATGTCGGTGATCGTGGCGAGGGCTCTGCCCGATGTGCGCGACGGATTCAAGCCCGTGCACCGCCGCATCCTCTATTCTATGAACGAGAACGGCATCCTCTACAACACCCCCACGAAGAAAAGTGCCCGTATCGTAGGTGATGTCATGGGTAAATACCACCCCCACGGCGATTCCAGTATCTATGGCGCCTTGGTGCGTCTGGCTCAGGACTGGTCGATGCGCTATACGCTGGTCGACGGTCAGGGTAACTTCGGCTCGATCGACGGCGACTCGCCCGCAGCCATGCGTTACACCGAGGCCCGCCTGCGCCAGATTTCGAACGAACTCGTGGCCGATATCGAGAAGGACACGGTCGACATGGTGCCCACCTACGACAACGAAGGCCAGGAGCCTTCGGTCCTCCCGGCCAAGATACCCAACCTGCTGGTCAACGGCTCGAACGGTATCGCCGTCGGTATGGCCACCAATATGCCCACCCACAACCTGACCGAGTGTCTGGACGGCTGCGTGGCATATATCGACAATCCCGAGATCACCGTCGAGGGCCTGATGGAGTATGTCAAAGCCCCAGACTTCCCCCTCGGCGGCACCATCTACGGCTACAACGGTGTCCGCGAGGCCTATACCACCGGACGCGGTTCGATCATCCTCCGCGCCGACACCACTATCGAAGAGGACAACAAAGGACACAACGTGATTGTCGCCACCACCGTCCCCTACGGTGTGAACAAGAGCGAGATGATCAAGAAGACGGCCAACCTCGTCAAGGAGGGCAAGATCGAGGGCATCCTCGACATCCGCGACGAGAGCGACAAGGACGGCATCCGTGTGGTGTATGTGCTCCGCAACGACGTGGTGCCCAATGTGATTCTGAACAAACTGTTCCAGCTGACCGAGCTGCAGTCGAGTTTTGCGGTGAACAATATCGCCCTCGTCCACGGCCGTCCCCAGCTGCTGAACCTCAAGGACCTGATAAAATACTTCGTCGAGCACCGCGAAGAGGTGGTTACCCGCCGCACCCGCTTCGATATGGCCGAAGCCGAAAAGCGCGCCCATATCCTTGCCGGATTGCTCCGCGCCATCGACATCATTGACGAGATCGTGGCCCTGATCCGTGCCAGCAAGACACCCGACGAGGCCCGTCAGGGGTTGATGGACCGCTACCAGTTCAGCGACCTTCAGGCACGCGCCATCGTCGACATGCGCCTGGCCCAGCTCACAGGCCTCAACCATCAGAAGCTCCAGGACGAATACGACGAGAAACTCCGCTTCATCGAGCGCTGCAAAGAGATTCTCGGCGACCATTCGGTGCTTATGGAGGTGATCAAGCAGGAACTCCTCGAGCTCCGCGAGAAATACGGCGACGAGCGCCGCACAGCCATCCGCTACGATGCCGCCAACTTCCGCATCGAGGACACCATCCCCGACGAGCAGGTGGTGATCACCATCTCGCACAAGGGATATATCAAGCGCACCCCGCTGGTGGAATACCGCACCCAGAGCCGCGGTGGCGTCGGCGCCAAGGGCAGCGCCGTGCGCAGCGAGGATTTCGTCGAGCATATCTTCACCTGCACCAACCACAACTATCTGCTCTTCTTCACCGAGAAAGGCCGCTGCTACTGGATGCGCGCCTTCGAGGTGCCCGAGGGCGAGAAGAACACCAAAGGCCGTCCGATACTCAACTGCATCAATATCGAGCCCGACGACAAGGTGAAAGCCTACGTGAATGTTGAGACCCTCAGCGATTCGGAATATGTCGGCGGACACTATATCGTGATGTGCACCAAGAACGGTATCGTGAAGAAGACCACCCTCGAGGCCTACTCGCGTCCGCGAACCAACGGCATCATCGCCATCGGTATCCGCGAGGGCGACGAGCTGCTCACCGCCTGCCTCACCGACGGCGAGAGCTATATGCTCATCGCCTCGAAGAAGGGCAAGGTGATGATCTGCCCCGAAAGCGAATTCCGCGCAATGGGACGCGGCGCTTCGGGCGTGAAGGGTATGGACCTCGACGGCGAGGACGATGCCGCCATCGAGATGCTCTGCCTCCCCTCGGAGAACGAGAACCTGCTGGTGGTCACCGAGCACGGCTACGGAAAGCGTTCCGAACTGAAGGACTACCGCGCCACCGTCCATCGTGGCGGCAAGGGCGTCAAAGCCATGCAGATCACCGAAAAGACCGGTCCGCTGGTGGCCGTCACGAACGTGACCGACGAGCACGACCTGATGATCATCAACCGCTCGGGCGTGACAATCCGCATGAAAGTGGCCGACCTGCGTGTCCTTGGACGCGCCACCCAAGGCGTGAAGCTCATCGACCTGCGTGGCAAGGACTATATCGCCTCCATCACCAAAGTCCCCACCGACGACACTCCCGAAGAACCCACAGGGGAAAATCCCGAAACCGAAAGCAATAATATCGCACCAGAGAGTACTAATAATACAGAAGAATAACCAAAAAACACTTACACCAATATGAAAATGAAGAAAATCATCATGATTCTGGCCCTCACGGCTCTGACCTTCGGCGCCAGCGCACAGACCCTGAACGTGCAGAGTGCAATTCAGGACCTGAAGAAAAATTACCTTAAGAAAGCAAAGGCCGAGATCGACCTGGCCACCGAACACGAGGCCACCAAGGACGATGCAAAGACCTGGTGCTACCGCGGCCTGATCTACGCCCGTATCGGCGGTGAGGCCACCAACCCCAAATCGAAGTTCAAAGACCTCGCCCCCGACTGGGCCGAGCAGGCCTACGCCGCCGCCCTCGAGTGCAAGCGCCTCGACACCAAGAACGAGTATGCCAACGAGAACAACTCGGTGTTCCGCTTCGTCGGCAACGAGTACTACAGCCGTTCCACCGAGGCCTACAACAGCCAGCGCTACCAGGAAGCTCTGCAGTGCGCCGAGAAGGCCATCGAGATGTACAACAACTCAGGCGACTCGAAGTTCGCCGGCGAGTCGATGTACATTGCCGGTATCAGCGCAAAGGCCATGAAGGACAACGAGGGTGTTAAGAAATACTTCAACAACCTCATCCGTAAGAAGACCGACAAGCAGGCTGTCTACCGCACACTCTTCAACCTCTATAAGGAAGAAGGCAACAAAGACGGCGCCATGAAGACCGCCAACAGCTATATGAAGAACTGCAAGGACGACTACAACGCCTACCTTATGATGGCCGAAGGCTACCTCCTCAACGAGAACTTCGAGAAGGGCAAGGAGATGATCAACTCCGCCCTCGACAAGACCAAAGACGACGCTGTGCTCTATCCCCAACTGCTCTGCCAGGCTGCCGCCATCCTCGAGCTCACCCAGGACTATGCCGGTGCCGAAGCCAAGTATCGCGAGAGCATGGGTCTCAACCCCAACCAGTTCGAGGCCAACTTCGGTATGGGCAAGATGATCTATAACCGCGCTGTCGACAAGCACAATGCAGCCAACGAGGTGCCGGTTGATGACGAGACCGGACTCTACGACAAGCTGCTCGGCGAGAGCAACGACCTCTTCCGCCAGTCGATCCAATACTTCACCGCCGCCGTCGCTTTCATCGACGCCATGCCCGATGGCGATGCCAAGAAAATGCAGCGAGCCAACCTCTTCAACTGCCTCAATGCCTTGAAGGTTGTCTATACCCGCCTCGAGATGTACACCGAGCAGAAGGCCGTCGATGCCCGCATGACTGAAATCCAGAACGCTCAATAACAGGGCTTGAGACGACTGATTTATAGTATAATGCTTGTCCTGTTGCCAATGATGGCGGCAGGACAAGCTGTTGTTTTGGAAGGGGTGGTCAGCGACCGTGTGAGCGGCGCCCGCCTCGAATTCGCATCGGTCGGTGTGGTTGGCACCACTATTGGTACAACCACCGATGTCGGCGGACATTACCGCCTGCAGCTCCCCTCGGGCGACAGTATTACGGTGCGCTTCTCGTTTACCGGCTACGAGCCCCAGGAATACCGCATGTCCGCCCGGAAGAACAGGCAGCTCGACATACGCCTCCAGCCGTCGACCAGGATGCTCGATGCCGTGGATATCAGCGATGAGAAGAACCGCCAGTCGACGTTCACGCATATCGGTACCGACAAGCTCGACTATACCGTAGGGCCCGCCGGCGGGGTGGAAAGCCTGCTGAAAACCCTTCCTGATGTGAACTCGAACAACGAACTCTCGAGCCAGTATTCTGTCCGTGGCGGTTCGTTCGACGAGAATCTTGTCTATATCAACGGGGTCGAGATATTCCGTCCGATGCTTATCCGCAACGGACAGCAGGAGGGAATGAGCATCATCAATCCCGACATGGTGGATTATATCCTCTTTTCGCCCGGAGGGTTCGACGCTTCGTATGGCGACAAATTGTCGTCGGCTTTGGATATCACCTACGCCCGCCCTCAACAATTCAGCGCAAAGGCGAGTGTGAGCCTGATGGGTGGTTCGGTAAGCTTGATGGACCGGCCGTCGGAGAAGTTCAGCTATGCGGTGGGATTTCGCAGCCACAGCAACTCGTATATTCTGAAATCGCTCGACACCAGGGGCAGTTATACAACACGGTATAACGACCTCCAGCTGACTGCCAGCTACCGCCATGGAAACCGCACCACCATCGGGCTGCTTGGTTTGTGGACCAACAACATCTATGGTCTTGTTCCCGAAAGCCAGGTTACCTCGTTCGGAAGCCTTGCCCAGTATATGCAGCTTGAAGTGTACTTCGACGGCAAGGAACAAGACCGGTACAACACGCTGCTTGGTGCGGTCAGTATCGATCACCGGATTGACGACAACTGGAAGCTCAAAGCCAACCTTTCGGTGCAGAACATAGTCGAAAGCGAGCGCTACGACGTACAAAGTCAGTATTTTCTGTATGAAATAGGGGTGGGGGATGTTATCGGCGAAACAGAACGTTTCGACCGGGGGGTCGGCACATTCCTTGAGCATGCATCCAACCGGCTTGCCACGACCATTCTTGCCCTCGACGCCCGTGCGTCACGCTACGCACGGCTCGGACAGTGGGAGTTCGGTCTCAAGCTCCAGCAAGAACACATTAACGACCACCTGAGAGAGTGGCGTTGGGTGGATTCGGCAGGCTTCGCCCTGCCGTTCGACCCCGTTATGCCGGGCGACAGTACCAACTCGCCGCATGTCCCGCAGCTGCAGGGTTTCGCCAATGCAGAAAACAATGTGCAGACATCTCGTGCGATGATTTTCGCCCAGCGTGAGATAAACTTCAGCATCCATCATAAGGCCGACTTCAAGATATTGGCCGGAGTTCGTGCTCATATTTACAATTCGTCGGTCAACCGGGTGGCTGTTCCTGTAATGATAAGTCCCCGATTGAGCATAAACTGCAAGCCTTACTGGAAACAAGATATATTGTTCCGTCTTGCTGGCGGAATATATTCCCAGCCTCCGTTCTATCGCGAATACCGCAGTGTTGACGGAATTCTGTGCGACAGTCTAGGTCCGCAGAAGTCGTATCAAGCCACAGCCAGCCTGGATTGGAGCTTGCGTATTTGGGATAAACCGTTCAAATTCACTGCTGACATCTATTATAAATATATCGACGACCTGATACCTTACACGGTCGATAACCTCCGTCTCCGCTACCGCCCCGACCTCCAAGCGGTGGGATATACCTCCGGCATCAGCCTGCGACTGAACGGCGAAATGGTGAAAGGACTAGAGTCGTGGGCCAGCCTGTCGCTGATGCAAGCACGCGAGGATATCTTGGGTGACAGCCTCGGCTGGCTGCGCCGACCGACCGACCAGCTGGTCTCCTTCAAAGTGTTCCTTCAGGACAACATTCCTCAGGTTCCTTGGTGGAAGATGAGTCTGAGCCTGCTTTATGGAAGCCCGCTGCCCGTGGATGTTCCAGGTCGTGAATATACAGGCACTTCGCTCGAAATACCTTCGTATTTCCGTGTGGATTGGGGCAACACTATTCAGCTGTTGCAGTTCCAGGCTGTCAGAAACTGGCCTGTGATGCGCCATTTCAAAGACATTCAGATTGGCCTCGAAGTGTTCAATCTGTTCAACTATCATAATGTGATTTCCTATATGTGGGTTAGCGACTACGAAGGACATCCCTTCCGCGTGCCCAACTATCTTACCGCCCGCAGGGTGAACCTTAAACTGTCAGTCCTGTTCTGATGATTGCACTTCCAGACATAAAGACGCTCGAACCGCATATTTTGCCCGGGAATATATTCCTATATCAGTCACTCAGCACACGTCTGGTGAAGATGGATCTTTTGTTTGAAGCCGGGACGGCATATCAGACAAAGAAGCTGTGTGCATCTGCAGCAGTGAAATTATGCACTGTGGCATGCTCTGGAATGGATTCCGCCGCACTGGCCGAATTCATGGACTATCGTGGCATATTGGTTGAGACTGACAGCCAAGTACAGCAGTCGCAAATAACATTCTATTTCTTACGCAACTATGCCACCGAATTGTTACCTTTGGTTCGTGGCATGCTGTCCGGTCCCGCTTTTTCAGAAACCGACTTCGAGACATGGAGGAATCACCGCCGACAGGAGATTCTTTCTGCCGAGCAGAAACCATCCACAATGGCACGACGGGATTTCTACTTCCGTCTTTTTGGTGACAATCATCCCCTAGGACGCTATGCTACATCTGCCGATCTTGATGTTTTGACCGTTGACGATGTCCGCAAATATATCGTGGATCATTACCGTCCGGAGAAAATGATGGTAGGATTGGCCGGCAGTGTAGACGATGAACTGCTTGCCTTAGTCGAAGAAAATTTAGGAAAGAGAAATTATCCGCACCAAAGACCCGTGTTGAATATACCTGCGGCAATTGACGTCCAGGGTTGTTGGCATACACAGATTGAAAGTGCTACACAAACAAACATACGGGTAGGTCGTATCTTGCCAGTGTCGTGGGACAGCATTGACTATGCACGCCTGATGCTGCTCACCACTGTTCTTGGCGGTTACTTTGGTTCCCGCCTGATGAGCAACCTGCGCGAAGACAAAGGTTTCACTTATGGGATATATGCGAGAACTCAGATCTACCGTGGCGTCATCGTGTTCTTCATTACGGCTGATGTAGCCAGTGGTGTGGCCAAAGAAGCGGTGAACGAAATTATGTATGAATTGGGGAAACTAATAAAAGAACCTGTTCCTGAAGATGAACTGGAACTGGTGAAGACCGTTCTTGCCGGTGATTTTCTTCGTTCTGTGGATGGGATTTTCGAACGCTCAGCCCGCTATTGCGATATGCATGCCACTTGTGTTACCGAGCAATTGACGGCCAATTTGCAGAAAGCCTTGCAGGCAGCCACCCCCTCTGACCTGCAGCAGGTAGCTATCAAATATTTAGATCCCTCCAAGATGCTTGTTTGCACCGCAGGTGTGTGATGACATGGTACAAAAAAAAGGGAGTCCGATTAATTGGACTCCCTTTTCTTTTTCTCATCTCGTATAAATATCAATATCGCCACGGTTTCGAATACCCAACTCACAACAAATCCTAGCAAGAATGATATGGTAAATATCTTCAGGTGGGATGTATGTGTCAGAAGGTATACTGCCATTACAGCCAGGTGGACAAAGAGGATTCCCACAGTGGTACCGAGGAATTGCTGTACGAAGGCTTTGGGCGAGCGATACATTGCTTTGGTAACCAGCCAATGCTGCAAACCTGTAACAACACCGAAATAGAGCGCCAAAAGAGGCATTATTGGCGCCCAGTACTGCGGCATAATGTACATTATAAGGAATGACGCCAGTACCAAAACCAATGTCATTACGATAAGAGAAAGCAGATAACGACGCATGCCTATTCGCTGAATTTCATTGTTTCCTTAGTGGTGAACTTCTCGCAGTAGTGGCAACGAAGCTTGAGATTCTCCTTGTCAACGACGTAGAATTTTGTGGGGACGACTTCTGCATTGGTGATGCACTTGGGGTTGGCGCAACGCACGAAATTCTCGATATGGTCGGGTATTTCAGCTTTGAATTTGTCAACCACCTTGTAGTTTTCAATGTTGATTATTGAAGCGAAAGGTGCCACAAGGGATATCTTGCTGATTTCTTCTTTTGTGAAGTGTTTGTTTTTAATCTTCACAATACCTTTCTTGCCGAGCTTGTTGCTGTCAAGATAGTTGCCGATAAGGACTTCGTCTTTGTATTTTTCGAGTCCCAGGATGCGGATCACCTGGTAGACTGACTCGGTTGGGATATGATCGATAACGGTGCCGTTTTCAATGGCCGACACCACCATTTCTTTCTTACTTTCCATAATGCATAAGGTTTTGATATTATCTTACTCCAAGTATTGCAGCCATCAGTGCCTGACGGACATAGACACCGTTCTGTGCCTGCTGGAAATAATAGGCATAGGGGGTCTTGTCGACATCAGTGGTGATTTCGTTCACGCGCGGCAGCGGGTGCAGAATGCGCATATTGGGTTTGCAGTCCTTGAGCATATCTGCGCTAAGGATGCAGCTGTCCTTGACGCGCTCGTATTCCATAGGATCTGGGAAACGCTCGCGCTGCACGCGTGTCATATAGATGATATCAGCAGTGGATATGACATCCTTGAGGTCTGTGTACTGGTAGTATTTCAAACCGGCGTTTTTGATACTCATCTTCACACTCGACGGAAGTTTGAGTTCGATGGGGCTGACCAGATGGAATGTGGCGTTGAAATTGCACATGGCCTGGACGAGGCTGTGTACGGTTCGGCCATATTTAAGGTCACCAACCATGGCAATATTAAGGTTGTCAAGAGTGCCTTGTGTTTTGCGGATGCTGTAGAGGTCAAGCATGCATTGGGTGGGGTGCTGGTTGGCGCCATCGCCTGCATTAATCACGGGTACGGATGCGACCTCCGAAGCATAACGTGACGAACCTTCCTTGGGATTACGCATGACGATAAGGTCGCTGTAAGAACTTACCATCACTATGGTGTCATGGAGCGACTCACCTTTCTGGACGCTGGTGCCACCCGGATCGCTGAATCCGATGATGCGTGCACCAAGTTGGTTGGCAGCGCTTTCGAAGCTCAGGCGTGTACGGGTTGACGGCTCAAAGAAGAGGGTTGCCACCACCTTGTCGGAGAGGATTTTCTGTTTAGGATTCTTTTCGAATTCCTCTGCAATGTCCAATACCTCGATATACTCCTCTTTCGAGAAGTCAGTAATCGAGATAAGGTTGCGTCCTTTTAATGTACTCATAATATTTATGTTTATGTGTTATTTAGAATTCAGCAGTTGGTTGGCCAGCTTGCGGTTGGTAATGGCAGCTTCGTGGCTGGGATCGGCCTCAAGTGCTTTGTCGAAATATTCAATGGCACGAGAGAAGTCGCCATATACCGTCATCTCGATATATCCTAAGTTGTGCCACGCGTCGGCACTATTGGGGTTGATATCTAACATCTGGTGGTATATCTTTTCAGCTTCGTCATACTGCTCCAGATCTTGGTAGTACATTGCAAGAGCATAAAGTACATTGGTGTTCGCCGGTTCAAGACGCATCGCCGTGGAGAGGTATTCCAATGCCATTGGATTTTGACGTGAAGCATATAGAACACCCAACTCCTCGAAGGCAGGCGTATAATCGGGATATATGTCGCAAACCCTACGAAGCAAGGTTACGGCTTCGGCCGTGTCGCCTTTCTCTTTGTAAATAAAGCCTTTCATAAAGAGGGCTGTGCGATTGTCCGGCTCCTGCTCTGTAACTTTGGTCAAATGCTGCAGGGAACGGTCATAGTCGCGGCTGTAGAAGGTGATTTCGCCCATCTTGAGTTGTACATCCTTGCTCTTTGGTGCCAATTGCTCAGCCACACCAAGGGCTTGGTAGCTGTTCTTGATATCGCCATTGGCAAAATAGATATCAGCCTCCAACAGACGGTAGTCCACCTTGTCGGGGTCAATGTCAACGGCTTTTCCGATATCGAACAATGCTTCTTTGGAACGGTTAAGGTTCAGAAGAACCTGGGCCCTTTTGGCTAGCAGCGATGCATCCTTTGGGGATCGCTCTATCTTGAGATCGAGTAATTCCAACTTCTCGGCATCAGTCAGTTCCTCTTCTGCCTTACGCTGGTGGCAACCGACTGCTCCTATCGCCAATAGGGCTGCGATGGTGAGTATCAGTGTTTTTTTCATTATTTTCTTTATTAACGGCGTTTTTGTTTTTTTATTGTAGGAAATATAAAATCTTTTTTCTTACTGTCGTATATTCTTGTTCATGAAGTACTTCCCTTGCCTTTGTCTCGCTTATCGAGAGTGATTTCCATACCAGGCACCAATATTCTTTTGTTTTGCGTATTTTGCTCTGCTCGGTGGGCATCCTCGAGTCAATTTCTTCCATCAGCCTTAGTACAAAATGTTTTGTTATGGCTAGTTGCCCTACACTATCAGCCACCTTACCATTTATCTCCATCGGCAGGGTGGGGTGGTAGAGTACTCCGCGACCAATCATCAGGTCGGACACCGTAGGAAAAAGTTTCTGAATCTTTCTTGCATCGGCGGCAGTACAAATATCACCATTGTAAATAACCGGATGCTCTATCATAGGCAGTACCTGTCCGAAAGTATCGAGGTCAGGCACACCGGTATACTGCTGGCGGCCAAGCCTGGGATGAATAGTGACTGATGTCAGCGGATATCGGTTAATTATCGGTATCAATGAGTATATCTCCTCTTTGCTGCGCAGACCAAGGCGCATCTTGATGCTCAGACGCGGCTTGAGCTGTGGTATAACGGCGTCGAATATTCTCTCAACCTCGTCGGGGAAGGGAAGTATTCCGCTTCCACGGTGTTTCCCGGCCACCTTACGCATTGGGCACCCCATATTCCAGTTTATCTCGCCATAACCCAAGTCATACAGACGGTTGCCTAGTTCGACAAATTCCCGAGGCTCTTTGCCCAGTATCTGCGGTATCACAGGCATACAACCAATATTCTCGTCGGGCAGCACATCGTCAATTTTCTCCCATGCGTCGGCCAAGTGTCCGTGGGTAAGCGATATGAACGGCGATATTGAATAAGAGAACGCGCCGGGGAAGCACTCTTCGTATACACGACGGAAGAGCACCTCGGTCAATCCTTGCATCGGCGCCAGTATCATTCCACTTCCTCCTTATCTTTTGTTATGACAACCTGTTTCCATTCTTCACGATGCTCGCATATATACTGCTTAAGCGAATCGGTCAATCTGCCACCGACGTCATATACCGGCTTGTATAGCAGACTTTCCTCTTTCATCTTCGGTGTGATAAGGCGTTCGGTATGATCCAATATAACAATATTACTGAGTAATACAGCCAATATGCAGAGAGCCTTGAGGAACCCCAATGCAGCACCGGCCATACGGTTAATGATACTCATTTTGGCTGTTTTCAGCAACTGTTCGACACCCCGGCCTAGCAGGTATGTGAGCACCAATGCGCCAACAAAAGCCACAAAGAAGGCTATGATGACAGCGTTCTCGCCTTCAAGCCCGAGTAATTCTATCACCCATTGTGACATATGAACCGCTGCCCATATACCAACCAATACACCAGCCAAGGTGGCCACTTCGCGCACCAGACCTTTTTTCCATCCTCGGAAGATAAGCCATCCCATTGGTATGGCTAACAATATGTCAAGAACCGTCATTTGCAGAAACTGAAAAAAGCGTCCCGCCGATGGTGGAACGCTCGAATAACACATTTTCTCTCTTCTATCATTTCGATAGAATTAAGCAAGCACATCGTATATAACGCAGGGGTTGTCATTTTGTTTCACATTTCTTGTATTTTTTTTCAAAAAAAGACACGGCGAACCCGACAAGCAGTCCGATTGCAATACCAAACAGGGCTCCGCAGGCCAGGTCGGCAGGATAGTGTTTGCCCAAATAGGCGCGGCTGTAGCATGTTAGCACCGCCCAAAGAACCATCAATGTAATCCCCAAACTGCACACCTTTCTATATCGCATCCAGAGAAATGCCACTATGGCAAAAGCGTTGGCTGCATGCGAACTGATGAAGCCGTACTGGCCTCCACAGTTGGTGCGGAACATCCGCACTTCGTCAAGCGCGTGACATGGACGCAGGCGACAGAAGGTATCTTTGAATAGGTGAACCGATCCTTGGTCGGCAAGCACGAAACAGCATATCACACCCACCAGCACAATCCACCAACGTCGCGGTTCGTGGCGCAGTGTGATAAATGCAAAGGCCAGCAGCAACACCACCAGCCAGAACCAATGCTGACTGAAAGTCCACAGGACCCAGTCAAGCACTACGTTATGGTGCCCGTTGATCCAGCGGAAGAGGATGGTGTCGAACTGTTTCAGAGCTTCAATCATCGGCCGTCAACTTCTGATAGATCAGGTCTTTCAGTTTGTCTATATTCTGACCGCTGACAGCGCTTATGAATATAGCGTCCACACCTTTGGGTAGGCGGCGGCGCAACTGCCGCTGCATATCCTCGTCAAGCATGTCGCACTTCGTAACAGCCAGGATACGCTGCTTGTCAAGCAACTCGGGATTGTATTTCTTCAACTCGTCAATCAGAACATGATACTCTTTTGCAATCTCCAGTTGCTCGCAACTGACCATAAACAACAGTATCGAGTTGCGCTCGATATGGCGCAGGAACCGAAGTCCGAGTCCTTTGCCTTCGGCAGCCCCTTCGATGATTCCAGGAATATCGGCTATGCAGAACGATCGGTCGTCGCGATATTTCACTATGCCCAGATTCGGCACAAGGGTGGTGAAGGGATAGTCGGCAATCTCGGGGCGGGCTGCGCTCACGACGCTGAGGAATGTCGACTTTCCGGCATTGGGGAATCCCACCAAGCCCACGTCGGCAAGCATCTTCAGCTCAATGATTACCCAACGTTCAACAGCAGGTTCGCCTGGTTGGGCATAACGTGGTGTCTGGTTGGTGGCGCTTTTGAAGTGGTCGTTTCCCAAGCCGCCGCGGCCGCCTTTGGCAATGATAAGTTCCTGGCCTTCTTCGGTAACCTCGCCTAGCACCTCGTCGGTCTCGGCATCGCGGCACACACAGCCCAGCGGCACCTCCAACACCTGATCCTTTCCGGTGCGGCCGGTGCAGAGGTTCTCGCCGCCGTTCTGGCCGTCTTCGGCAAAGACGTGCTTTGTATACTTCAAGTGCAGCAGGGTCCATCGTTGGGTGGTACCACGCAAAATCACATGTCCGCCACGGCCGCCGTCGCCGCCGTCGGGACCAGCCTTGGCATTATATTTCACCCTCAGCAGGTGTGCGCTTCCGGCACCGCCCTTGCCCGAGCGCACCAGTATCTTGACGTAGTCAACAAAATTCGAGGTCATTGCTTATCTTGCTTGATAAAATTCCGGATGCAAAGATACGAATAATTTTTCAATCACGCTCCATTATTATTTATAGTCATCTATATCTTTGACAAGGCGGACTGAGGCAGCATAGCATCGATAATAGTTATACATACTTATTCCGCTTGAATAGAAGTTGAGATACCAAGCCCGGGTAGGACCGTCGGGGGTGGACGACCAATAGAACCCGTATGTTCCGACATATTCGATGCGACCCTCGCAATCTCGGCTTCCGTTTACGGGCATAAATATGTATTTACCGTTGGGGCCATATACCTTGTAGCAATTTACGCTCAGCCATTGCCACCGGCAGGTGCGTATAAGTTCTTCAAACTGTTCCTTGGAGGGCAGTTTGTCGCCGAAAGTGAGAACAGCCTCATTATATGTATAGTAATTGTGCCCTGGGTCCGATTCATTCACCTCGTTGGCCGCCTTCCACATAGTCATACTCCTAAGCCCGAGATCGACATATTCGTCCTGGCCGACAGTATCATTGTTGCTATTTAAACTGTCGCCCTCCGTGCCACCTTTGTCTTTGGTGCAATGCGACAATGTCAATACCATAAGACACAGGATGCATGTATGTGGCAGTTTCTTCATTTTCAAAAGGCAAAAGTACACGTTTTTTATGACATGACCAAAAAAAACTTTGCCTCCATGAAGTTGATCCATGGAGGCAAAGGGAAGTTGTCCGGATTGGAAATTGGAGGTTAGCCTATGGCTGCGCGGACACGGGCGGCGATGTCTTCGATCGAGCCGAGACCATCGATGAGTTTCTGCTTGCCCTGGCCGGCGTAGTAGTTGGCCACGGGAAGGGTCTTGTTGTTGTACTCGTCGAGGCGGTTGGCGATGGTCTGCTCGTTGTCGTCGGCGCGGCCTTGGATCTTGGCACGTTCGAGAAGGCGGCGGATCAGCTCCTCGCGGGGCACTTCGAGCTGCACCATGCAGGTCAGTTCGCGGCCGTGCTTGGCAAGCAGGCGGTCGAGGGTTTCGGCCTGTGCGACGGTGCGGGGAAAGCCGTCGAAGAGCATGCCTTTGGTGTCGGCGGCGATGGCTTTGTCCATCATCTCGACAACGATGTCGTCGCTCACCAGGCGGCCTTCGTCCATAATGCTCTTGATTCGCTTGCCGAGTTCGGTCTGATCGGCAATTTCCTTGCGGAGAAGGTCGCCGGTCGATACATGGGTGAGGCCGTAATGCTCAACTATGAAGTCGCTCTGGGTGCCTTTGCCGGCACCGGGAGCTCCGAAAATCACTATGTTCTTCATTTCACGCTGACAATTTCGAGGTCGAACACAAGGGGCGAGAAGGGAGGAATCTGGCGACCGGCACCCTGCGAGCCGTAGGCCATCTCCGAGGGGATGACGAGCTGGAGGATGGTGCCGGCGGGCTGGCCCATGATGCCTTCTTCCCAACCGCGGATGAGACCCATCTGGCCCACAACATATTTGAGGGGCTCGTAGGGTTCGCGCTGGGGGTTGTAGATGCCACCCTGACGGGCGTCACCCTCGACGCTCGAGTCGAACATCGTGCCGTCGAGCAGGCGGCCGGTGTAGTTCACAGCCACTTCCTTGCCGGTGGCGACTTTGGCGCCGGTGCCTTTCTTCTTGACAATGATGTAGAGGCCGTCGGCTGTGGGCTTGACCTTGATATTGTTGTCGGCCACATATTTGGCGATAGCCTCAGGCTCGCTCTGCTGGCGCTCCTGCATCTCCTGCATGAAATTGCTCTGTTCCTGCATGATTTCGTCTTTGGTGACGATGTCCTGGAGGTTCACTTCGTAGTAGATTTTCTGGCTGGTGCCGGGCTTGTAGTAGGGGGGCATCTGGTTGCTCTGGAGGAACTTGGCCAGCGAGTCGGCCTCGATGGCGAAGGTGGCCTTGTCGCCGACATGCATCATGAGGAGACCTTCATAGAGGTCGCCGTCGAAGGTGCGCTGGGCCTGGAGGATACGGTCGGCATGTCCGACGTTGCTGAAGGTCTCGATGGTGTCGAATTTTATCGTCATCTCGCCAACCAGCACATCGCCGTCCTGCACCTGCTGGGCATTCTTGTCCTGTTTCTCGAACTTGTAGTGCAGACCGCTGGGGGTGGTTTTGAATTTGTCGCCGCCGCCACAGCTGGCCAGCAACGCTGCTCCGGCCACGAGGATTGTGGCCAATGTCAGATTCTTTTTCATTTTGTGTTTGTTATTTATTGTTGTTATTAATTGACTTTCAGTCGGTAAATCAGTATCATGCGGGTCGATATGCGGTCGCCGTCTCCAACCACTCCGTAGGCTTGCTCGGAGGGTACTATGACCACCGCTTCGCTTCCGCGCGAGAGGGTCCGGAGGGCCACGTCGAGTCCCCGGGTTGGCTGCAGGCGTCCGGCAACGACGGTGTCGGTCAGATTGCTGTAAACCTCAGCTCCGCTTATGGCCTCGATGTCGTAGTTGATCACTACGGTGTCCTCGTAGTCGATCTTGCGTCCGACGGCATCGCCGCCCTTTGTCTCCATCACCCGGGTGCCGCCGTTCAGGCGCCGCATCTGCCATCCGCGCCGCTCGACATAGGCGTTGATCTGCGACTCTTCGCCCTGCGAGATATAGCGGTTGGCGTTCATGTTGTTTTCCTCGAGGCTGTCGGTTTTGGGCGCAGCAACGTCGATCACGGGCACATCGCGGCAGGCGGTGGCCAGAAGGGCAAGCAGCAGTATGACCGGCAGATGTTTCATTCTATCCCGAATTTCTGTTTCACCCGTGCCACAGTGTCTGCGAGGCTCAGGTGGCTGGTGGCTCCGGCGGCGCGCTCGTGGCCGCCACCGTCGAAGAGTTCGCCCGCCAGCAGGTTCACATTGATCTTCTCTTTCGAACGCATCGAGAGACGCACCGAGCTCTCCTCCTCGCGTACCAGCACGGCGCAGTCGATGTCGCGCAGCCGCATCACCTCGTTCACGAGGCCCGTCAGCTCGGCGCTTCCCATTCCGTAGGCTTCCATATCGGCCCTGCTTATCACCATCAGGGCCAGATCGCGTTCGGGATAAACCGTCAGCAATCGGCTCATGGCGTGGCCGAAGAATTGAAGCCGCGCTGTGGTGAAGATGTTCTTGATCTTGCGGTTGATATCCATCGGGTCGATACCGCGCGTAAGCAGTTCGGCGGCAGCCAGGTAGACACTCTGGCGTGTGTTGCTGTAGCTGAAGGTTCCGGTATCGGTGCAGATGCCGGTATAGAGGCTTGTGGCAGCTTCAAGCCCGATGGCATCGTAGCCGAAAGCCTGGCGCATCGTCCAGTAGACCAGTTCGCTGGCGCTCGATATGCCGTCGTCGGATATCGTGATGTCGAACTGCTCGCTACGGGGCCCCACATGGTGGTCGATCAGCACTTTGCGAGCCGGGGAGGCCAGTAAGGCCTCGGAGAGGCGGCCGGTGCGGTCGAGACCGTTAAGGTCGGTGGCCACAATCAGGTCGGCATCGGCAATAAGTTCCTTGGCCCGTCCGAGTTCGCGGCTGGCGTCGACGATGCAATCGGTGTTCGGCAGCCAGACAAGGTCTTCGGGACAGCCGTCGGGCAGCAGGGGAGAGACTTCGGCGCCGGTATTGTCGCGCAACACGGCGTAGAGGCCGGTGAGCGAACCCACGGCGTCGCCGTCGGCGTTGGTGTGGGCCACCAGCACCGCCTTCCGCGCCCCGCAAAGCAGGGAACGGAACCCTTCCGGCGTCCATCCGCCGGTCAGGGGTATACGGTATGTGCAGTCAATCTCCATATCAATCAGACGGTTGCGGCCATTCTGGGGCCGCCGTTCAAACTGCAAAGATACAACTTTTCTTGTGTCCGCAATATATAATTGTAAATATTTTTATCAACAGACGTTTTCCAACACCCTGAAACAACGTATCTTCACCCTATCCTCTACCTATCAACTACCACCGTTCTTCGATAGTTCTTCGATAGTTCTTCGATCGTTCTTCGATTGTTCT
>ONYC01000100.1 GCA_900321975.1 uncultured Bacteroidales bacterium | reverse complement strand
CGAATCGAAGAACAATCGAAGAACTATCGAAGAACGATCGAAGAACTATCGAAGAACGGTGGTAGTTGATAGGTAGAAGATAGGTCGTTGATAGGGTGTAGAAGCTAAGAATCAGCGTTTATGTGTAACCGGCGCTTTAATCATCTCCATAACTCAAAGATTTAGAGAATTTTAAACGTCATTCAACCATCAAAAAACGATAGGTGTTGATAAAAAATTTGCGTTGATTTTATAATTTTTGTATCTTTGTAGATTATTATGCAACGGACAAATCTATATAAAAGAATAATAATCACACTTTTAGCCGTCATAACACCTTGTGTTGCGGCGGCCCAAAGCATAGTGAAAGTCGATGTGGACACCATCGCCTGCCTGGGCGACACGGTGCCGGTAACAATTGGATTCAGCCCCTCGAGGCAGATTGTGATACAGGACGGGGTGGCCACCCTGGGCAGCGACAGCCGCGAGTTCCTCCCCGACGGGGTGATATGCGATGGGAAATGCTCGTATGAATCGCCAGTCGTATTCACCGATTTCGACCCTTCGGCCACCATCAACTCGGTCAACGACATCCTCTTTATCCGCCTGAAAATCGAACATTCGTTTATCGGCGACATATATATGGGCATCAAATGTCCCAACGGCCAGCGGGCGTCGCTGATGAACTGGGCCGGTACCGGCTCGTCGCCCTGCACCGACAGCGTCCCGACAAGCCACCGTGGCTGGAACAGCGACTACGCCAATACCGGCGGCGGGACCTTCCTCGGCATTGCCTATGACCACACAAACTCAACCTTGAAATGCGATTCGACCGCCGAAAGCAACCAGCCGGGCATCGGCTGGAACTATTGCTGGAGCGACAACACCACCCACGGATATTCCTATGCGCCGCTCGACGGCCGCATCTACCGCTCGGTGAACGCCAACTATATCGACGCCTCGAACCGTGCGATCGACTCGTCGAACGTAGCCGCAGGCACCAACTTCTACCATCCCGACCAGAGTTTCGCCAGCCTTGTCGGCTGTCCGCTGAACGGGCAATGGTCGATCGAGGTGGTCGACGCCTACAGCCAGGACAACGGATATATCTTCGAATGGGAGATGGCCCTCGACCCGACCCTGCTGGCCTCGGCCAACTCGATCAGCGGACGCGAGGTCGTCGGCAGCCAGGTGATCACCCACAACGATTCGACCTACGGCGTAACGGCGCCCGCCGACGCTTCGGCCGACACGGCCCTCCCCTACTACGTCTATATCTACACCACCCATGGCGACACCATCGACACCATGTTCACCGTCCACTACTACAGCCACCACCACACCTATATATCCGACACCCTCTGCCAGGGAGACACCGCGTGGTGGATGGGCACCCCATATACCTCCGACACCACCATATCGGTCAACACCATGACCGTCAACGGATGCGACAGCACCATCTGGGTGAACTATGTGTTCAACCCCAGCTACGACCTGCCCGACACGCTGAGCTACTGCCCCAAAGCCGCCTTCCTCTACGAAGGGGTCGACTACGGAGGGCCTGTGCAGTTCGACAGCCCCCACCTGACCGTCGACGGATGCGACAGCCTGGTGCATGTGGTGCTCAACTATACCGACAGCGCCTTCAACCTGCGGATGCTGGTGAGCGACGACGGCCAGCTGTGGAGTTCGGACACCGCGCTCCACGGATGCCGCCCGTTCGAGATATGGCTGCGCGACACCACCCCGCTGGTGGCCAGCCGCCAGTGGACACTCGGCGACAGCGACACCACATATACCAGCGACGACTTCACCCACCTCTACGACACCACAGGATCGTTCACCCTGACCCTCACGGCGGTGAGCCAGAACGGATGTACCGATACGGCTGTGATGGCGAACGCCGTGAACGTCTATCCCGTCCCGCAGGCGGGCTTCGACTGGGACAACCACGTGATGGTGATCCACGACGCCGCCACCCTCTTCGTCAACTACAGCCAGCCCGACAGCATCAACTTCGTCTGGGAGATCACCAACGCCCACGGCGAGACCGACACCCTGACCGGCTTCGCCCCCTACTACCGGTGGGCCTCGCCGACAAGCCTGGCCGACTCGGGCGACTACAACGTGACGCTGGTTGCGATATGGGTGCATGAGCACGACGACACCACGCTCGTGTGCACCGACACCGTCGAACATGAAATCCATATATTCAACGACTACCTGGAGTTCCCGAACCTCGTAACCCCCAACGGCGACGGGAACAACGACATCTGGCGGGTGGTCAACCTGCTTGAGTGCGGAATCTATCCCAGCAACGAGCTGTGGATATTCAACCAATGGGGCATCCTGGTATACCACGCGAAGGATATCGCCAAAGAAGAGGACTTCTGGGACCCCGGGCGCAACTCTAATCCCGACGGGACCTACTTCTACCGCTTCCAGGCACGCTGTCCTTACGGAGTGGTGAGTCGTAGCGGAGCAATCGAAGTGCTGAGAGGAGAATGAAACTGAGGAAGTTCATAATGACGCTGTTGCTGCTGACGCCGACCTTCGGCATCGGACAGACAATCACGTCCATCAACTTCCCCACCGACCTCTGTGCCGGAAGCGACACGACGGTCAGCTTCGGCTACGACAGCGAGTTCAACATCGTTGTCGACACCCTGAGGGCCACCCTCTCGCGATCCGACCGCGCCTTCCTGCCCGACGGCATCCCTTGCGGCGGAGTATGCTCCTACGCGTCGCCGATCACATTCAGCGACTTCGCCCCGGGCGCCGCAATCACGTCGGCCCAGAACATCCGCTATGTGCGCCTCAACATGGAGCACTCATTCATCGGCGACATATATATCAGCCTCGAATGTCCCAACGGCCAGCGGGTGTCGCTGATGAACTGGGCGGGCACCGGCTCGTCGCAATGCAGCAGCACCGTGCCTCAGGGCAACCGCTCGTGGAGCTCGGGCAACAACACCTGGGGCAGCACCTACTTCGGCGAAGCCTACGACTACAGCGGCACCCCAAAATGCGACTCGACGATACCGGCAAACGCCCCCGGCATCGGATGGAACTACTGCTGGAGCAACAGCAACTCGCCCGACTTCACCTACGCTCCCGGCGATGCTCTGATCTACCGCAGCGCCAACGAGATATCGCACTACAACACCTTTATGCACGGCACACGCACCACCATCGACTCGTCGAACGTGGCCGCCGGAACCAACTTCTACCATCCGCAGGATAATTTCAGCAACCTTGTAGGATGTCCGCTGAACGGACAATGGTCGATCGAGGTGATCGACGCCTACGGCACCGACAACGGCTATATCTTCGAATGGGAACTATCCCTCGAATCCTACCTGCTGCCCAACCCCTGTCAACTGACCGACAAACTGATCATCTCGGACTTCTGCAGCCGTATCGACGACACCAACTTTGCAATCCATGTCCCCGAGACCATAACAGCCGACACCACCGTACAGTTCACGATAAGGATAGTAAACTCGTGCAACGAAATAGTCGACACCACCATCGAAGTGGTGTTCCACCCCAATGTGGCGGCCGAAGCCTATGACACCATGTGCGATAGCTTCACCTTCCGCGACTCGACCTATACCGCTTCCGACACGGTTCAATACCACACCCCATCGCAATATGGATGCGACAGCCTCACCACACTCAACTTCACCATCGTCTACCACGCCGACACCCTCTACCGCGACACCACCGTCGAGAACGACCTCCCCTATATCTTCAACAACTACCCCATCCGCCCGCATGTCGAACAATCGACCATCATTCTCGACACCACCACCGTGATGGGCTGCGACAGCACGATAACCCTGCTGCTCACCGTGGGGTTCAACAAGTTCGACACCCTGACGGACACCATCTGCCGCCACTCGCTGCCGTATATATTCGACGACGTCGAGCTGTCGCCCATAGCCAACGACACGATAGTGAGCCTGTTCTACACCTCGGCCTTGGGAGCCGACAGCACATCCACTGTGCTACTGCACGTCAATCCCGACGATTCAACCACCATCGCCGATACCGTAGAGCAGAACCAGCTGCCGGTGAGCGCCTTCGGATATTACTTCAATCGGAACACCGACACGTTGCTGATGTACACCAACCGGTTCGGATGCGACAGCACAGTTCGCTATATGCTCCATGTGTGGCAGAATGTCGACACCACCATCGACTCGACCGTCTGCCGGCACCAGCTGCCTGTGCTCTTCAACGGCCTGACGCTCCACCCCGCCGCGAACGACACTACGGTATCGGTGGTGCTTGCCAATATGCACGGGGCTGACAGCACCATCATATTCCAGCTGCATATCAACCCCGACTATTCCATATCGGTGGCAGACACCCTTGTCGAGAACCTCCTGCCGGCGATATCCAACGGTGTGGAGTTCAACAATCCGGCCGATACTGTGTTCAACCTGACAAGCATGCATGGTTGCGACAGTACGGTGCACTATACGCTGCACGTGTGGTTCAACGACAATTCCACCACCGACACCATCACCTGCCGACACGAACTGCCGCTGCTGTTCAACGGAGTGAGCGTTGCACCCGCCGGAGCCGACACCACGCTGGCGATTACAATCCCCACCGCGCATGGGGCAGATAGCACAATCACCCTCAACCTGCACGTCAATCCCGACAATCATACCGAGGTATCGGACACTGTGGTTGAGAACCAGCTGCCGATAACGTTCGGCGGTGCGATGTTCAGCCACGCGGCCGACACCACATTCATGTATACCAACCAATACGGCTGCGACAGTTCGGTACACTACACCCTTCATATCTGGTCGAACTACGCGGCGACGTTCGACACATCGGTGTGCGACAACCTCTTCCCCGTCAGGTGGCACAACGTTGATTTCGACGGGCCCGACACCGTGGTGCTCAACCTCAAAACCATACATGGTGCCGACAGCACCCTTACCTTGAGGATGCACGCCTACCCCACCTACGACATTTCGATCCAAGCAGAGATCTGCGACAACCAGAGCTATACACTTGGCGGACGCAGCATCACAACCCCGGGCGAGCACAAAGCACGGCTTGCCTCGGTTCACGGATGCGACAGCCTGGTAACCCTCAACCTCACCGTCTGGCCCACCTACGCGCAATACTTCACCGATACGGTATGCGCCACATCGGGCATTGATTTCGACGGGGTGCACTACATGCAGTCGGGCACATACGTCCACAACCATCCCACCATCCACGGATGCGACAGCCTTCTGACCCTCAAGCTCGACCTCCGTGGCCTCAACCTGAAGGCAAAGGCACAGATAGTGCCTCTGATACCCACACCCGAGAACCTGAATATCGAGTTGCGCGATGTGAGCCGTGCAGCAGTCGACCGCCGCTGGTTTATCGGCGACTTCTGCAGCAACCTTACTCACGTGAAATACACCTACCCCGAAGAGTTGGATTCGGTGGAGGCTATGCTCATCGCTTACAGCCATGATGAATGTGCCGACACGGCAATCACCGTGATACGTATCGACCGTTCCACACTGTTCGCCCCCAACGCATTCACACCCAACCAGGAGAGCAACGCCCACTGGCAGCTGATAGGAATGCAGGTGGAGAATCTCACCGTGTGGATATACAACCGCCAAGGCAACCTGGTTTACATCTACAGCGGCATCGACGGCTCGTGGGACGGCAGCGACCTCAACGGCAACGCCTGCCAGCAGGGAGCCTATGTATACAAGGCCGAATACAACACCCTACTGCACCGTGAGCGCAAACAGACCATCACCGGAACAATATTGCTAATCAGATAACCTACAAGACAATGCAGAAACATATCACCGAAGCATATACCAATCCCGAATTGCTGCACGAGAAAGAATACAGCCAGGCAGTCGAAGAAGCCATTGCGCTGCTCGACAGCGGCAAACTGCGTGTGGCCGAGCCCGTAAACGAGGGCGAATGGACGGTGAACCAATGGGTGAAGCAGGCCATACTGCTCTATTTCCGGCTGCGCGGCATGGAGACAATCGATGCCGGCCCCATTGAATACTACGACAAAATCCCCCTCAAACGGGGTTACGAGGGAATGGGAGTCAGGGCTGTACCGCCGGCAGTGGCACGATACGGCTCTTATCTTGCGCCGTCGGTGGTGCTGATGCCCAGCTATGTGAATATCGGCGCCCATGTGGGTGCCGGCACGATGGTCGACACTTGGGCCACCGTGGGCAGCTGCGCCCAGATAGGCGAGCACGTCCACCTGAGCGGCGGCGTCGGTATCGGCGGAGTGCTGGAACCCTTGCAGGCGGCCCCCGTTATTATCGAAGACCACTGCTTCATAGGCAGCCGCGCCATCATTGTCGAAGGGGCCCATGTGGGCCGCGAGGCGGTAATTGCTGCAGGCACGGTGATTACTGCTTCGACACACATTATCGACGTAACCGGCTCCGAACCCGTTACGCATACCGGATATATCCCACCCAGATCGGTGGTCATTCCCGGCTCACGAACCAAGCATTTTCCTGCCGGCGACTATGAGGTGCCCTGCGCCCTCATCATCGGCCAGCGCAAACCTTCGACTGATTTAAAAACATCGCTCAATGAAGCTCTCCGTCTTTTCTAAAACCCTGTTGGCAATAACCGCCACAATGGCGATGACGGCGTGCCAGAAGCATCCCGAAATAGACTTTGCCGGGAAGGTGATCGACATTCGCCAGTGTACCAGCGCCCTGCTGGACAACAATATGGGCTACGTCATCCAGCTCGACTACCCCGACAGCATCGGCGGCACCATCGAGACCGAAGCAGGCACAGCCACAGGAATCATAGTGCTCTACGAGCCCAACCGCCTGATATATGTCGACGACCATATCCACGGAAGCTTCTACCTGGACGACAAATACTCGCGGGCCAACTGCTCGCTCCACTACACCGACTTCGACCTGCCGGAAGGAGTTTTCACAAAACTGAGTGTTGATTAATCGTTGATAAATAATTAGCCTCACAACGGAATAATATTCGTATCTTTGCAACGACAGAAAAACAAAATAAAAATATAACAACATGAAATTCATTGTCAACAGCCAGCAGCTTCTCCGCCAGCTGCAGTCATTGGGCGGAGTACTCTCCTCGAACAACACGATGCCGATTATCGCCTGCTACCATTTCCACCTCGAGGAGAACCTTCTTACCATGAAGACCACCGACCTCTCGACCACCTTGATGGCCACCATCGAAGTGGAGACAGGCCACATGGACCAGCCCGAAGAGGTTGCCATTCCCTCGAAGATGCTCCTCGATGTGATGAAGACCTTCGACGATGTACCCATCACCTTCAATGTCGACCCTTCGACCCACAGCATCAGCCTGCAGTCGGGCGACGGTGAATACAGCCTTGCCGGCATGGATGCCGACACCTTCCCCACCATGCCCGCCGCCGAGACCACCGGCAGTGTTCTCATCTCGAGCACCGCCCTCGTCGAGGCTATCAACAAAACCATCTTCGCTGCCAGTACCGATGATATGCACCCACAGATGGCCGGTATCTTCTGCGAGATGAATCCCGAAGGCATTACCTTCGTGGCCACCGACGCACACAAGCTGGTCCGCTATCGCCGCACCGACGTCAGCTGCGAGCAGCCCACCACGTTCATCCTGCCCAAAAAGCCCATCTCGGTGGTGCGTAACATCCTGGCTTCGCGCAAGGAAGAGGGCGATGTGAAAATTGAATACAACAACACCAACATCTTCATCACATTCGAGAACTTCTATATCGTCTGCCGATTGGTCGACGGCCGCTACCCCAACTACGAGGCCGCCATTCCCAAGGACAATCCGCGCCGCCTGATACTCGACCGCCAGTCGTTCCTCAACACCCTTCGCCGCGTCAGCATCTTCGCCAGCGAAGCCACCCGTCAGGTGCGCCTCTCGATCACTGCCGACCGCGTGGAGATTTCGGCCGAGGATGTCGACTTCTCGAACAAGGCCCACGAGAACATCCCCTGCCAGTATGAAGGCGAACCGATGGATATCGGATTCAACGCCAAGTTCCTCACCGAAATGATATCCTACCTCGACAGCGAGCAGGTGCTTGTCGAAATGTCGCACCCCTCGCGTGCCGGTATCATCTTCCCCTACACCGAACAGGCCGACGACGAGAAGAAGGACGACATCCTGATGCTCGTTATGCCCGTGATGCTTGCCAATTGATTAAGTTATTAGTTGATAGTTAAGAGTTAAGGTTTTGAAAAACAAAGTCAATCTCTGGGGGACGCACACGGCTACCGTGCTGGGCATCACGTTGGTACTGCTTATGCTGGGCCTGTTGCTCACCCTCGAATACCACTCCTACCGCCTCACCCATGATGCTCAGGAGAAAATCACATATAAGGTAGACCTCTCGCCCGACGTGAGCGATTCGCTGGCGCTGGCCATCAAAGCCAAAGTGGAGAAAATGACCTACGTGAAGCATGTTGACTATATCTCGAGCGACAAAGCCGCCGAGATATTCAGCGAAGATCTCGGCGAGGACTTTGTAGGCTTCATCGGCTACAATCCACTCTACCCGTCGCTGATGGTCAATTTCAACGTGGCACTGCTGCCCGACAACTCGACCCAGGTGCTCGACCGCTTCTGCAGCGAGGTAGGTGCTATGGAGGGGGTTACCGGCGTAGCCTTCCAGGAGAATGTGGTTTCGGAACTGCGCGAGGTGTTCTACAAGCTCACCTGGTTCCTCATCATATTCGTGGTGCTGCTACTGATAATCACCGTGGTGCTTATAGCCAGCCTTATCCGCATCGCCATCTACGGCCAGCGTGAGACAATACGCACAATGCGGTTGGTAGGTGCCGATACGGCTTTTATCTCACGGCCGTTCCTCTGGCGCAGCGTGCTCTATGGATTCCTGGGCGGATTGCTGGCATCGGTGCTCACCCTTATAGCCATATGGGTGTTCTCCAACCAGTTCGGGATAGACCTACTGGCCACCGAGCATTGGATGTGGTATGGAGCTATCGGAGCGGCACTGATTGTCGTTGGCATTGCAATCGCATGGCTTTCGACAGCATTTACCGTGCGTCAATACATAAACAGAAATTAAAACAACTATGGAAAATAACGAAGAAAACAAAGGCTTCCAGTTCGCCTTCAGCAAAATGAACTACATTCTTATGGGTATCGGCCTCGTGCTGCTGGCCATCGGTTACATCCTCCTCTCGGGAGGCGGCTCTGACGACCCCAATGTGTTCAACCCTGCAATGTTCGACACCCGCCGACTCTATGTTGCACCAATCCTCATAGTGCTTGGCTTCGTGGTTGAGATTGTGGCCATTATGTACAAAAAGAAATAAGCGGCATGGAATGGTTTGAAGCATTGATACTCGGTATCATACAGGGATTGACCGAGTATCTACCTGTCAGTTCGAGTGGCCATCTGGCTATCGGAGCCAATCTTTTCGGCCTCTCCGGCGAGGAGAATCTCACCTTCACGGTGGCCGTCCATGTGGCAACCGTTCTCAGCACGATAGTGATTCTTTGGAAAGAGATTGTCTGGCTTTTCACCGACCTGTTCAAGTTCAAATGGAACGAGGGCACGAAGTATATTGTCAACATCCTCATTTCCATGATTCCGGTAGGCGTTGTCGGCCTTTTCTTCAAAGACAAGGTTGAGGCCATCTTTGGCAGCGGCCTTCTTGTTGTGGGTATTTGCCTTTTGGTTACCGCCTCGTTGTTGGCCTTCAGCTACTTTGCCCGTCCGCGTCAACGCGAAACTATTTCGCCCCTCCATGCTTTCATTATCGGTATCGCACAGGCACTTGCCGTTCTGCCCGGCCTCTCCCGTTCTGGATCCACCATCGCTACCGGATTACTTCTCGGCAACAAAAAAGAACGTCTGGCTCAGTTCTCGTTCCTTATGGTAATCCCTCCGATTTTGGGCGAAGCGTTGCTTGACGTCAAAGATATGGCCGAAATGGGGGTGTCCGAGGCTATGGCCGGTCTGCCCACAATCTCGCTTATTGTAGGCTTCATGGCCGCCTTCATCTGCGGATGTCTGGCATGCAAATGGATGATTAACATAGTCAAGAAAGGCAAACTCATCTGGTTCGCAGTATATTGCGCAGTGGTAGGTTTGTCGACCATTATTCTTCCCTACGTGCTGTGATAACCATCGAAGAGCTACAAGCCGGCATCGTGCTGCCTATTGACAAGCCCCGCCAATGGACCTCATTTCAAGCGGTCAACAAAGTGAAGGCTGTCGTGCGCAATACCTATGGACTAAAGAAGTTCAAGATAGGCCATGCCGGAACACTCGACCCCCTGGCCTCAGGCTTGTTGCTCATCTGTCTTGGTAAGGCAACCAAAAAGATTCCCGCACTGCAAGACGGCGACAAGGTGTATACCGGCACCATGGTACTCGGCGCCACTACCCCTTGCTACGACCTGGAACAGGCAATCGACCATCGCTATCCATATAGCCACATTACCCCAGCCCTGCTCAGCGAGATACGCCAACAGTTTGTCGGCACAATAATGCAAGTGCCGCCAATGTTCAGCGCAGTGAAAGTCGACGGCCAGCGGGCATATGAATACGCACGTCGAGATGACCCTTCGGCCATCATCCAGCCCAAACCGGTTACTATCTACAGTTTCGACATCACCTCGTTCCGCTCAGGTTTAGAAAGCGAAGAAACGGACAATGCAACAAACAACAAACTGACAACTCCCAACCAACAACAAACAACCACTCAACTCTACAAAAACCCTCAGGGCTCTATTCCTCCGGAGCTGCCGCAGGTCGACTTCCGCATACGTTGCGGAAAGGGCACTTATATCCGTTCCCTGGCACGCGACTTCGGATTGGCTCTTGGAAGTGGAGCTTACCTTTCCGCACTCCGCCGCGAACAGGTGGGGGAATACACCCTTGACCAAGCGCTCACACTAGACCAAGTCGAGTGGAAATTAAAAAGTTAGTAATTAAAAATTAGCAATATATAGACTATGGCAAATCAAGAAGAAATGTTCAAAAAAGTGGTCTCCCACGCAAAAGAATACGGATTCATCTTCCCCAGCTCAGAAATCTACGACGGCCTGGCGGCAGTCTACGATTACGGTCCCATGGGCGTCGAGCTGAAGAACAACATCAAGCAGTACTGGTGGCGTGCAATGGTACAGATGCACGAAAACATCGTTGGTCTCGACAGCGCCATCTTTATGCACCCCCGTATATGGAAGGCCAGCGGCCACGTTGACGCATTCAACGACCCCCTTATCGATAACCGAGACAGCAAAAAGCGCTACCGCGCCGATGTCCTTATCGAGGACCATATCGCAAAGATAGAGGAGAAGATAGAGAAAGAGTGCGAGAAAGCCCATAAGCGCTGGGGCGATGCTTTCGACCGCCAGCAGTTTGTTACCACCAACGCCCGCGTCCTTGAGCACCAGAAGCAAATCGACGAGATTCACGAGAAATATTCCGAGTTGATGAATGCCAATGACCTCGCCGGTCTCAAACAACTCATCCTCGACCTTGGTATCGTATGCCCCATCTCCGGCACCCGTAACTGGACCGACGTGCGCCAGTTCAATCTTATGTTCGCCACCAAGATGGGTTCTGTCATCGACGATAGCGACACCCTCTACCTCCGTCCCGAGACCGCCCAGGGTATTTTCGTCAACTTCCTCAACGTGCAGAAGAGTAGCCGTATGAAAATTCCATTCGGAATCGCACAGGTCGGCAAAGCCTTCCGCAACGAGATTGTAGCCCGCCAATTCATCTTCCGTATGCGCGAATTCGAGCAGATGGAGATGCAGTTCTTCGTCCGTCCCGGAACCGAACTTGAATGGTTCAAGCACTGGAAAGAAGAGCGCCTTCAGTGGCATCTGGCACTGGGCATTCCGGCCGAGAACTACCGCTACCACGACCACGAGAAACTGGCCCACTACGCCAACGCAGCCACCGACATCGAGTTCCGATTCCCCTTCGGCTTCAAGGAACTCGAAGGCATCCACTCGCGCACCGACTTCGACCTCTCGCGACATAGCGAGTTCAGCGGTAAGAAACTCCAGTATTTCGACCCCGAACTGAACGAGAGCTACACACCATACGTCATCGAGACCTCCATCGGTGTTGACCGTACCTTCCTTGCCATCTTCAGCCACGCCCTCAAAGAGGAAACCCTAGAAGACGGTTCGACGCGCACAGTGCTCGCCTTGCCTGCACGCCTGGCGCCCTACAAGGCAGCCGTGCTCCCCTTGGTAAAGAAAGACGGCCTCCCCGAGAAGGCACGCGAGATACAGCACATGCTGATGCCCGACATGATGGTGCAGTACGACGAGAAAGACGCCATCGGTCGCCGCTACCGCCGTCAGGACGCCATCGGCACACCCTTCTGCATCACCGTTGACAACGACACGCTGACCGACAATGCCGTTACTGTCCGCCACCGCGACACCATGCAGCAGGAACGCGTCGCCATAGACCGACTCCCTTCCTATCTACACGAAAACATCCACGCGCTGAAAGTCTGACGTCTAATGCAACGCCACAATCTCGTCAGTCGAATCGTAAACATACTTATCGTATGGCTGGTGGCCTACGTGTGTTCGCAAATTGTGTTGACAGCACTACCTCTGAACCACGACCAGCCATTCCTAGTTCTTTTCGGCCACGAGACCTGCATTGACAGTTTGACCTTCTTCATCCGACTTGCAATCAGCATACCCAACATCGCACTGATGGGTGTGCTGATTGCAGATATGGCCCGACGGCACTCCTTCGACATTGCCGACCTATTCGCTCTGGTCGCAACTTTCTTTATAGGCCTACCTGGAGCATTGATCTACACTCTGATACCCCAACGGCATGTACTTTACGGCGGCATGCTGAGCATCTACCCCTTCATCAACATGCTTTCAGTCTTTCGGACATTGCCACCAGTATTGACTGCCTATACGTCAAAATACAGTACCGCCGTTATAATACTTGTCAATATCGTCATCATGGTGGTATTGGCATCTGAAACTCGACGCAACGCACCGGCTTTGGCCAAGCATCTTCCACTGCTGATGCTGACAGGGCTTTATTTCCCGGCATGTAGCGTGCTGCTACGCTTCGCTTTGAACACACCAGAGACCGACATCCGCTCTATGCGACGCTACACAGTTCCATTCCTTGTCCTATCGCTGCTCTATGTTGTCGACACCATAGCCCTCACATTCCTTCCACTCGACATCCAAACCGACTTCAACTTCATCAACATCCACTCCTCAACCATGGCTATCATAATCGCCGGAACAAGCATCTATGTCTTCTTCGCCATGTTGTGCGACCGTCGGGTGCGCGAGGTACGCTGGTATGGATGGCTTGCCGTCGGAAGCCTTGTTGCACCCAGCATCCTCTTCTGCGTAGCCCGATTCTGCCCTACCCGCGATTCTGAATCAATCACGCAAACAATTTAATACAACCAATAAATGAAACGATTCACTTTTTTCCTCATTTCTGTGGCGATGTGCATGGCAGTATCGGCGCAGAAAGACCTTAAGGTAGAGACCTTCTACCTCTCGAATGGTTTAAAAGTCATTATGTGTGAGAACCACGACCAGCCGAAAATCTACGGCTCAGTGGTTGTTCACGCCGGTGCTAAAAACGAAGACCCCGCCGCTACTGGAGTGGCCCACTATTTTGAACACATTATGTTCAAGGGAACAGACCGTATCGGCACCACCAACTGGAAAGCCGAGAAGCCCTATCTGGACAGCATCAGTGACCTCTACGACCAGATGCAGGCCACCAAAGACCCCGAACGTCGCCACCAGATGCAGCTCGAGGTAAACCGACTGAACATCGAAGCCTCGAAGTACGCCATTCCGAACGAGACCGACGCCATTCTCCAGCAGATGGGTTGCACAGGCCTCAATGCCGGCACGAGCTACGACTATACCGTCTACTACAACACCCTCCCCTCCAACCAGCTGGAGAACTGGATGGAAGTCTATGCCGAACGTTTCCGCAATCCTGTCTACCGCCTATTCCAGGGAGAGCTCGAGGCCGTCTACGAGGAACGCAACATTCACGCCAACGAGCAGATGTACGCTTTCAGCCGCAACATCTTCACCGAGGCTTTCGGCGAGCACCCATACAGCCGCGATGTAATCGGGTTCGACGAGCACCTCAAGACTCCCCAGCCCAGCGCCATGAAACGCTTCTATGACAAATACTACGTGGCATCCAACATGACCCTCATCCTTATGGGAGACTTCAATACCGCCAAAGCCAAGACCATGGCAGAGAAGTACTTCAGCATCTGGCCTCGCGGCAAGAAAGTAAAAGAACCCGAATACAAAATGCCTGTGTTCGACAAACAGGTGGTGAAGAATGTGAAACAGACACCCATCAAAGTCGGTCTCATCATTATGCCCGGCGTGAAGGAGAGAGACTATGACTACTTGCCGCTCAGCGTAATGAGCGACATCATCAGCGGTGGCAACGGCCGTCTCGACGAACTAGCCACCGAAGGCAAACTCATGGCCGCCATGCTCATGCCCCTTTCGCTCGAAGATGCGGGAAGCAACGTTATCCTCTACATACCCAAACTCCTTGGACAGAAACATGAGGCTGCAGAAGATCTTATCTGGGCCGCAATCGACAGCGTGAAGGACGGCCGCTTCAGCGACAAACTGCTCGAAAGCATCAAGATGAACAACCTCATCAGCCGCAAGCAGATGCTCGAAAGTTACAGCGGCATCGCCAACCTGCTCCAGAGCCTGGAGCTCTCCGGATCGGACTACGCCGAATGGCAGCGCGACAATGAGCGCCTGATGAACATCACGCGCGAGGACATTATGAAAATCGCCGAGAAATACTACGACCGTAACCGATGCACAATCATACGCTCATCAATGGGATTCCCCGACAAGCCTGAGACCATCAAACCCGACTGGGAACACCTCGAGGCCCAGAACCAGGGCGAGAAGACCGAATTCGCCAAACATATCGCCGAACGCAAAGTGACCGACATCAAACCTCAGGTTCTCGACTACAAGCAGTTGGTGCAAACCGTTCCGGTGAGCAAAAACTGCACCCTCTACGCCTCGAAGAACCCGAAGAACGACCTATTCAGTCTCAACATCTATTACCACTACGGCTCGTTCGACAACCACAACATCGACCAAGCCATGACCTATTTCTCCTCGATTGGCGCAGGCGACATGACTCCTGAACAATTCCGCATCGAGATGGACTGCCTCGGCGGCTCGTTCTACCTGAATTCCGGCAGCGACTATAGTTATCTCACCATCTCCGGCCCCGAAGAGAACATGGAGAAGATTCTCGAACTTGCAATGTTCAAACTGAACAACCCGCGCCATGACCAGCAGCAGATCACCAACCTCGTAGATGCCCTAAAAGCCTCGAAGAAAGAGGCCAAGAACGATGCGTCAACCTGGACTTCGGCTCTCTACGAATATGTGCTCTATGGTGACAGTTCGGATTACATCAACCACGCCACCACCAAGGAAATCAAGAAGATGAAGGGCGAAGAACTCGTCAAGCTCATCGACAATATCTTCCTCCGCGACGGCTACGTGACCTACGTCGGCAATAGCGACCCCGAGCATGTGGCCAACCTGCTGCGTCAGAACAACCTTGTGCGCGAGAACGTCACCGTCATGCAGAAACGCGACCGCCAGCCCCGCAAGTTCACCGAGGGCGCCGTCTACTACGCTTCGAACAAGAAATTCCTCAAGAGCGATATCGACCTCTATATCCAGGGCGACAAGTTCGACTATGAGAAAGACCGCGCCGCCTGCCAGATGTTCAACGAATACATGAGCGGCAGTATGGCCGGAGTCTTCTTCCAGGAAATCCGCGAAATGCGCTCTTTGGCCTACAGCACCTACGGCAATTTCTCATACCACCGCTTCAACCGAACACCCGCCCGCTACTACGGATACGTCGGAACCCAATGCGACAAGAGCAACGACGCCATCGATGCCATGAGCGAGCTCATGCTCCGCTTCCCCGACCGCAAGGACAAATTCGAGAATGCTCGCGACTACCTCATCTCCGTACGCAATTCGAACTACATCACCTTCCGCTCGTTCCCCTACAACTACCGCTACCTGGTCGAGGAGGAGAAGATCGACCACGACAACCGCGTCGAGGTCACCAAAGAGATTTCCAACCTAAACTACGAGGATCTCAAGGCCTTCCACAAGAAATATGTCGAAGGACGCCCGATGATTATCTTCATCAGCGGTAACGCCAAGAAGTTCGACCTCAAGGCTCTCGAGAAATACGGCAAGGTAAGCGAAGTGAAATACAAGCAGATGATTGTATTCTAAACCATCGAGATACAGCCAAAAGAAAAGCCCGCCAATCAAGCGGGCTTTTTTCTTTTCCTATTCTAATGCCAGACAGCTGTTACGATAACGCGGATCGCGGCTCACATCCATTCCGAACCACGCGGGCGGGACAAAGCGGTCGGCCGACCTGGTATCGGGGAACTCAACCTCGACCAGCATCAATCCTTCGTGGGCATCGTGGAAGATGTCTAACTCTGCAGTAAGACCTTCGTCGAGTGGAATCCGGTATCGTGTTTTTACAACCATACGTCCTTCGCATTTTGAACGTAGCTTCTGATAGGCTTCACGGCTCAGCACAAATTCCTCTTCGCGGTTGTGGATGGCCGTCGACGCTGTGGAGCAACGCTCCTTGACGGTCAGTATATAACGTTCGCCGTAACGCCTCACTCTGACCGTAGGCGAGGTGCAGAGATAACCCTGCTCAATCTCAGCATGCGGAAAAACCTCGTATCCTTCGGGCAACGAGGCGACAAGGTATTTGCGTTCGATTTCCACTCGTACCGGATATCACACGTTGGCTTTGAGCCAATCGGTAACGTTCTTCTCGATACGGGCTGCCACATCGGGACAGTCGTCGGCCTTCTGGAAGGGCTGGCCGGTGATATGCTCGTAGAGCTCGATATAGCGGTCGCTGATACCGGCCACAATCTCGTCGGTCATTTCGGGAACCTGCTGGCCTTCCTTGCCTTGGAAGCCGTTGGCCATAAGCCATTCGCGGACAAACTCCTTGCTCAACTGGCGCTGGTGCTCGCCTTTGCGGAGACGCTCCTCGTAGCCTTCGGCATAGAAATAGCGGCTGCTGTCGGGAGTGTGGATTTCGTCGATAAGGTAGATTTTGCCGTCGCGTTTGCCAAACTCGTATTTGGTGTCGACCAGAATGAGGCCTTTCTCGGCGGCCATCTGGGTGCCGCGCTCGAAGAGCTGGAGGGCGTAGTGCTCAAGCTGGTCATAGTCCTCCTTTGCAACGAGGCCGGTGCGGATAATCTCCTCGCGGCTGATGTTCTCGTCGTGTCCCTCGTCGGCTTTGGTGGTGGGGGTTACGATAGGCGTGGGGAACTTCTGGTTCTCGACCATCCCTTCGGGCAGCTTGACACCGCAGAGGGTACGGGCGCCAGCCTTATATTCGCGCCATGCGCTGCCGGCAAGGTAGCCGCGCACAATCATCTCCACACGGAAACCTTCGCACTTGAGGCCTACGGTGACCATCGGGTCGGGTGTGGCGAGCTTCCAGTTGGGAAGGATGTCGGCGGTGGCGTCGAGGAACTTGGCGGCAATCTGGTTCAGGACCTGGCCTTTGTAGGGAATGCCTTTGGGCAAAACAACGTCGAAGGCCGAGATGCGGTCGCTGACCACCATAGCCATATATTTGTCGTCGATGTTGTAGACATCGCGCACTTTGCCCACATAGAGGCTTTTCTGCTTCGGGAAATTGAAGTTGGTTTTTACAACTGCTTTCATATCTTTATTTTGTTTTCCCAACACTGCGAGTGCGGGGTTATTAATAACTACTCCCCAAGGGAGTCTGTTGACTTTATTGTTCTTTCTATTCTTCCAGTTTGTTGGCGAAAAAAGTGAAGTTCACCTTGCCATAGTTGCGGTGCTGCCAGAAATGGGGATGCTCCTCGAAGGAATAGTCGCGCGGATGCTCGAGAACGAAGATACCGTCGTCGGTGAGCACGTTGGCGTCGAACACGCGGTCGGGAAGCGTGGCGAGCCCCTCGATGGCGTAGGGCGGATCGGCAAAGACGATGTCGAACTGACGGTTGGCACGCTTCAGGAGGTCGAACACATCGGCCCTTACCACATGGATGTTCTTCACGCCGAACTGCTGGGCGCACTGCTTGATGAAGTCGGTGCACTGCGCGTTGATATCGACCGACGTGACCTCGCGCGCACCACGTGAAACGAACTCCATCGAAACGGCTCCCGTTCCTGCAAAGAGGTCCATCACCGCGCACTCCTCAAATTCGACATAGTTGTTCAGGATGTTGAACAGGCTCTCGCGGGCCATATCGGTAGTGGGGCGCACGGGAAGGTTCTGCGGCGGGTTCAGGCGGCGGCCTCGTAGGTTTCCTGCAATGATTCGCATCTTGGTTCTTCTATAGTGCTAGACAAGCAGCAGCGCATAGCGGTAGGTGCGCAGCTGGCGGAATTCGGTGCCGACATTGCAGCGGCCGGTGAACAGCGATGTCTTTGGAAAATAGGGACGGAAGCGTGCGAAAAGCTCACGGTCAACGTCGCCGCACATAAGCAGCTCGGTGTCGGGTCGTTCGATGCCGAACAGACGGGTCACCTCGACCATCTGGAAGCGGAGTGTGCTCTCGTCGGCAGGCTCGAGGGTGTTGCCGTAGAGATAGCGTCCGTCGGCAAGGGCTGCGAGATCCACCTTATTCCCGCGCCAGCGGGCAATCAGCAGCGGATGGCCTTTGCTCATCGGGGCCAGCGAGGCCATTCGCACATGCTGGTTCATCACCGTGAGGCCGGGAAGGGCCACCTTGAAGGCTGTGGTCAGTCCTTCGTCGAAGGCAAACACGGCGGTCGAAGCCAGCTCGCGGCAGGGGGCTGTCATCACCTGGCGTCCTCCCCCACCCACTACTTTCAAATACTGGCGGTTGCAGGCCGCGGAATACACCTCGTCGGGAACCCACACACTCTCGTCGCTGTCCACCACAAGTTCCATCCGGCGGAACTCTATGGGGCGCACACCGGCCTCGGCGAAGAAAGCCTTGATATCGCGAGTGGCGTCGGTCATCGAGGTTGCATGGCCGCCCACGGCCTCGCCGAAAGCCAGCAGGTCGCCTTGGGCCGAAAGCTCGGAAAAAGAAAATCCATCAGCGGTGAGGCTGATGGAAAGTCTTTTGTCGTGCACTGCATCGCAAGCCTCGGTGGTGAGCAGAGTCTTTTTGATGTATGGCATACGTTTACTCGAAATTACCGTCGGTGACAGCCTGGGTCATATCGCCCACCTTCCAGCCGGCATAACGGCCGGAGACTTTCTCGATCTCGGCGATCTTGTTCACAACCGACTGGTTGTCCATATCGCTCAGGAGGGTTTTGAGGTCGACTTTGCACTCGAACACAGGCACAAAGAAGCCGCTCTTCTCGAGCATGCCGGCCTGAAGTTCAAACTCATTCTTCTCGCCCTTGGGATAAGGCACATAGCGGACATTGCGGATCTGCTCGTCGGTCATCTGGACAGTGTGGCCGGTAGCGTCGATAGTGGGGAGTTTCTTGTCTTCACGCAGCTTGGCGATGGGGTTGACAAACACCTCCTGGCGGGTAACATAGCCTTTCTCGATAGCTTCCTTCTCGGGAGTCTCGTTGATATCCACACCGTCGGGGATCTTGTCATAGTTGGTGATCTTGACAATGGTCTTCATGCTGTCCTCGTTGAGGAGGCGGTTGATAAGGGTGTCGAAGCTGCCGCAATAGGTGCCGTAGGTGACTTTGTAGGCCTCCTCGAGGGTGCGGATAGTCTTCAGCTTCTCGGCGCAGGCGTCGCGACGCTTGGTGTACTCGTTTTCGAAACGCACAGGTTTCATAATGCTGTTGTAGAGCACGATGGCCAGTCCGATGATGACCACGCCCAACAAGATTTGGATGATAGTTCTGCCTTTCATTGTTATTGATTTTTTATTATTTTTCGCATACAAATTTGGCTGCAAAGATACGAATAATTTGCGACACCGCAAAAAAAATTTTCAAAACCCATATTTTCAACCTTCATCTGCCGAAAATCGGATTGCGGATTCGACATCCGCCTTCCGGTATGCTGGAATATTTTGCCACAGAGCTAATTATAAGGTACAGCGCCAACGCCCACCCGCAGCCGTTTTTATTGCAACAATCTATTTTACAAAAGATTACAGAAAATAATACCCTTACACCCCTCATTCTCAGTATCAAAGACCTATCTTCGACGTATCAACTACCACCGTTCTTCGATTGTTCTTCGATCGTTCTTCGATCGTTCTTCGATTGTTCTTCGATTCGAATCGAAATACTAT
>ONYC01000107.1 GCA_900321975.1 uncultured Bacteroidales bacterium | reverse complement strand
TACCTGCTGCTCGTCCTCTCTGCCAACGGCAATTCATACACTGTCTATGAAGTGGCACCGGCAATGGACAATCTCAGCATCAGTACTATCACCTGCCCCAATAGCATCGACACCATCCGCCTCACGGCCAACAGCAACCAAGGCCTCACCGTCAACTGGCACGACAGCCAGGCCTCGCAGTGGGCCGTATACGTGAATGATTCGCTATACGGCACCACTACCGACACCAGCTATTACTTGGCCGGTGCATCCTGGAACGCCGCCACTTGCAACGTGAGACCACGTATCGCTGTCAGCCCCATCTGCTCGGCCGGCGACACCGCCCTGCCAGTCAATATTGTAGCCAAATGGGATAGCAACCCTGGCTACATCAGTACCGTAAGCTGCAGCCCCTTCACGTTGCCCTACAACGAGAACTTCGACACATACGTCGACAATGACGACGAATTCTTCGGTTGGTATTACTTTGGAGGAGTAGCCCAATACACCGATAACCAGCAAAGCCACAGCGGACCTATGTCGCTCAATATGCGAGCTTATAATTTGCCCTACAACCCGAGCCAGATATTCGTCACCCCGCAGTTCGACGCCCCCGGCAACCGCCTGATGGTTTCCTTCTGGGTCAAACTGCCAGCCTATAACGGTGCCGCCACCGACACCATCTTCCAGGCCGGAGTGCTCTTCGACCGCGACACGATGGACTACGCTCATGTGTCTCAGAAAGACACCACCATGATTACCCTCCGCGGTAGCGATGCCGACGGTCTTTGGCATCAGTTCCTGTTCTCTACCGAAGGGCTTGACACCACTTCAGCCAGCATTACCTTCTCAGTTTTGCCAAACAGCACATCGTATTACGAATGCTACATCGACGATATCGAGGTAACGCTGCTGATGGAAGATTCGGTGCCGCCGGTGGTGGCTATCGCAGGACCCGTCAGCGCCATTGCCGATGTCGACACCGTCCGCTTCAGCGCCACCTTGCTTAACGGCGATACTACCGGCCTGACTTACAGCTGGCACTCCTCGCTGCTCAACCAGTCGTCGGCAGCCGGCAACCAGTGGGCGCTGATCTACAACGTCGTGGGTATCGACACCATCACCCTCGTCGCCACCAACGCCTTCGGCAGCGACACCGCAACGCATTTTGTCACCGTCGGCGACAATCTGAATGTCGGCATCCGAGGCGCCTCGACCGCCTACGTCGGCGACACAATGCACTACAGCATCATCCTCGCCGGCGACACCACCGGCCTCGCTTACAGCTGGCACAGCACCTTGTTGGATAGCACCATAGTTACCTCTGGCCCCGCAGTCACAATAGTATATACTGCCACCGGCACCGACACCCTGGCCCTCACTGTCGTCAACGTCCACGGTCCGCATGAGGCCACTCTCATCATCGACGTGCAGTCGCGCCACGTCATCGCCACCTTCCCCTACAGCGAGGACTTCGAAGGCTATCAGTATCAGATTGAGAACCGCCTGGCAAGCTGGATAATCCGCACCCCCGCAGGCCGGATCGACAACGAATGGCGCCGCTCCAACGGCGGCAACAACGACGACGGCGGCTACTACTGCATGTACTCCAACGGCAACAGCACCAACCAAGCCTACAGCGCATGGCTCATCACCCCCGCCATCGAGCTGCCCCAGTTCGGCGACAGCATCACCTTCAGCTTCGCGCTGAAGACCCAATACAACGACCACTTCGCCGTGCTCCTCAGCCCTACGGGCGACCCATACTACGACGGCTTCACCGACACACTCTACGCCCTCGACGGCTACACGCCCTACTTAAACCCTTGGGATACCCTTCAATTCTCGCTCGACGCCTATCGCAGCCGCCGTATCCGCATCGCCTTCGTCCACTATAGCGCCGCCGGAAGTATGAGCAACGTCCGTATCGACGACATCGCCATCACCCTCAACGAACTGCCCACCCATACCGTCAGCGCCGTCAGCGCCGACACGACGATGGGTACCGTCAGCGGCAGCGGCGAATATGTCGACAGCACCCTTGTCACCCTCACAGCCATACCCTTCGACGGCTTCGAGTTCCTGCAATGGAGCGATGGCGACACCACCAACCCCCGCAAGGTAGTGGTTGTCGGCGACACCCTCTTCACCGCCATTTTCCAGGCGATCGAGGACACCGTCGGCATCGTCGATATCGATAATTCGATGATCAGAGTCGATCTCTATCCCAATCCCGCCACCGCCGATGTCATAGTCGGGGTGGGGCAGCCTTCGCAGGTATCAATCGTCGACCTTCAGGGCCGCACCGTCATGCCTCCCACCGCAGTAGCCGGCACACTCCTTGTCCCGCGCCAGGCTTTGATGCCCGGCACCTACTTCGTCCGCGTGGCGACAAGCGGTGCTGTAGTAGTCAAAAAGCTGATAGTCAAGTAATAGCAGACAAATCTCACACCCATTGACGGCCGTCGCAAAAAAACTTGCGACGGCCTTTTTTTATGCCAATTTTAACATTTTCGCAAATCGCTAATACTCAGCATTTAAGAAATACCAACTCTTACTCCTCTCTTACTCTTCTCCTACCACGATTTTAACATTCCATTACTTCAGTAAAAGAAGAGTAGTTGAAGATATGTTTTTAACAATTTTCAGACAACAATTCGATCGACCTAGCCCACTTACCCAACCGCTGGCAGCCCCCTCCACAATCACCTCACACCCAAAAGTTTTTTTGGTCACATTGGAAAAAGTTCGTATCTTTGCACTTTCGAAACAACAATAATAAAACATAAACAATATGAAGTTCAACCGTATCATTGCAGCAGCGTTCCTCGGCGTAGCGATGCTCCTCGCCGACACTGCCGATGCATGCACCAATTTCCTGTTCACCAAGGGTGCCACCAAGGACGGTAGCACTATGATCACCTATGCCGCCGACAGCCACACGCTCTATGGCGAGCTCTACTATCGCAAGGTGGCCGACTATGCCGCCGGCACCATGTTCCAGGTTATCGACTGGGACAGCGGCAAGCCCCTGATGATGATTCCGCAGGTGGCCCACACCTACAGTGTTGTTGGCAACATCAACGAGCACCAGCTGGCCATCGGCGAGACCACCTATGGCGGCCGCGAGGAGCTGGCCACCGAGATCGAAGGCGGCGTCGACTACGGCAGCTATATCTACCTCACCCTCCAGCGTGCCAAGAACGCCCGCGAGGCCATCCAGGTGCTCGCCGGCTTTATGAAGGACTACCCCTACCACAGCGAGGGCGAGAGCTTCTCCATCTGCGACCCCAACGAGGTGTGGATTCTCGAGCTTATTGGCAAGCGTCAGGGTACCGTCAAGGCCGACCTGGCCAAGAAGCTGAAATACAAGTACACCGACGGCGCCGTGTGGGTTGCCCGCCGCATCCCCGACGGATACGTCAGCGGCCATGCCAACCAGGCCCGCATCACCCAGTTCCCCCAGGAGACCGGCAAATTCCAGAAGGCCAAGGGCAAAGGGCTGCACAAGGTCATCTCCAGCGCCCACCTCGACTACCTCTTCGAGCCCGAAGTGGAGTGCGTCTACAG
>ONYC01000110.1 GCA_900321975.1 uncultured Bacteroidales bacterium | reverse complement strand
CTGCCCGACGACTACGCCGGCCGCGAGCTGCACGCCTGGCTTATGGCGAAGGCCGACGACGGCCGCTGGAGCGAGTCGTCGTATGTCAATATCAATGCCGCCGAACCGGCCGATGAACCGGATGCGACCGACGCGGCGGCTGCCCCGTTGCATGTGGGAGGCGCATCATCGCCGCAAAGCGAGCGGGCTTGTCCCGCGCCCGACTTCCGCAACTGGCCACCGGGCGGGGACGGCTGCCGCTGATACAATAATGATGGATAAGGGATTGGCCGCCAGAGGCGGAAGCGGGACTATCCGCCGAGCCGCTGGAGGTCGATATAGTCGAGGATGCGGGCGTAAAGGTCGGCATAGGCGGCTTTGCCTTTGAGGGTGCGGCGGCCGGTGGAAGCCGACTGGATGTCGCCATCGGAGAAATCAACTATGCTTATGGGGATGAAGCTCTGCTGGTAGGCGGAGAGGATCTTGTAGCGGGCGACGGCCTGCAGGTCGGCCGGATGGGGTTCGGTGGCTACGCCGCCCAGTTCGTCGGCTATGGCTTCGACCACCTCGCGTCCCGCCGAGCCGCTGACGATGAGCAGGTAGCCCTCGGCGACACCGGTGAGCTCGACCAGATAATACTCCAGATGGCGCAGAGGGTCGCTATGATGAAAGAGCGGCAGGCTGTGCCCGTCGACCTGAGCGTCGTCGGTGCGGTGGAGCGAGAGGTCGTAGAGGTGGTTCAGGTCGTCGGCAAGGGCGAAGCTGGGGATGTCGGTCAGGATGGAGAGGAACGAGACATCGCCGAAGTCGATGGCCGGGGTGTCGAGTGTGAGCTGGTGTTTCATTGTTCGAAGGGATTTTGGCCGTGGGTGAAATCGGGTCGGTAGTTGGTCTGGGACGAAAGTTCCTGAGTGTATATGTCGGCGAATCCTGCCCGCGAAGCGTGATCTAGGGCCTCGGAGTATTCGGCGGCGGTGACGGTGCGGTCGAGGGGCGGTGCCAGCCCGGGCCTGGGCGGGAAGTATTGTGCCATCAATGAGAGGGAGCGGATGCCGCATTCGTCGGCCAGCCAGTCGAGGCAGCGGCGGGTGTTTTCGAGCGCACCTGGAAGGACGAGGTGGCGGACGAGGATGCCGCGATAGGCGACGCCGTCGTCGTCGACCTTGAATCCGCGTCCCACCTGGCGGACCATCTCGCCGATGGCGGCGGCGGCCACTTCGGGATAGTCGGACGCGTGGCTATAGGCATCGGCAAGCTCGGGATCCATATATTTGAGGTCGGGAAGGTAGATGTCGACCACCCCCTCGAGGGAGCGCAGAGCTTCGGCCGACTCATAGCCGCCGCTGTTGTAGACCACCACCGGCTCGACCCCGCGGCGGTGCAGAGCCTCGACTACGGGGCGCACATATTGGATATAATGGGCGGCGGTGACAAAGCCCAGGAGCGGCGCGCCTGACGTTGCGAGACGGCACACCCGGTCGGCGATATCGTCGACGCCCATGGGGCTTCCGACCGCCGACGAGCGGCCGCTTATCTGCCAGTTCTGGCAATAGACGCACTGGAGGTTGCATCCGGAGAAGAAGATGTTCACGATGGGGTTGAGGGGAGGCTCCTCGCCGCGGTGGAGGCACACCGAGGCGACGACGGGCTCAGGCGGCATACCGCAGAACCCCTCGCCACGTGGGACACCGCAGCGGCGCGGACAGATGGAGCAGGCGGCTATTCCCATCGGCAATAGGAGTAATAACGGGTGTTGGCCTGGAGGACGAGGTTTGAGCAGCTGCCGCCAAGGGCGTCGACCTCGTCGGAGGTGTATTCACGTTCGGCACCGTTGTATCCGGTGCACACACAGGTCTTGTGGCAGGCCGAGAGGCACAGCGCAAGCGCAGCCAATATCAGGAGTTTGAGTTTCATCGGCGGAGGATTTTTTTGACAATCGGACGCAGGAGGGCGCGCTCGTTCCAGAGGACTACGGCCACATAGACGAGCATCACGAGGGTGTTGAGCGCCAGGCGCAGCCAGAGGCTGTCGAGCAGGGCAATGCGAGTGGTGACGGCGTAGAGGGCGAGGGCAAGGGCGAAATAGCCGAGGATGGCGGCCACGGGATAGGGCACGCGGTATTTCTTCTGCCCGATGAAATAGCTCAGCAGCACGCAGACGCCGTAGCCGGCCAGGCCGCCCCAGGCGCAGGCCATATAGCCCACCTTGGGGACAAATATTATGTTGATCGCCACCAGGACGGCGCATCCGACGGCGCTCATCACAGCGCCCCACCAGGTCTGCCCCGTCAGCTTATACCAGAAGCTCAGGTTGAAGTAGATGCCCATCAGTATCTCGGCCATCATCACTATCGGCACCGCAGGCAGCGCCTCGCGGTAGTCGCCACCTATGAAATATTGAATCACATCGATATAGCACATCACCGCCAGGAAAGCCAGCAGGGTGAACATGATGAAATACTTGGTGGCCTGGGCCTGAGTCTCCTTGCTCTGCTTGTCACGCTGACCGCCAAAGACAAACGGCTCATAAGCATATCTAAATGCCTGGGTGATGAGGGCCATGAGCATGGCTACCTTGACGCAGGCACCGTAAATGCCGAGCTGTATGCGCCCTTCTTCGCCAGGCAGCAGCCGAGGCAGCAGAATCTTGTCGGCTGTCTGGTTGAAGATGCCCACGATGCCGAGCAGAAGCAACGGCCATGTGTATTTGAGCATCTGCTTCATGAGCGGCACACTGAAATCCGAAAGCCTGAAATCCTTGAGTTCCTTGAAAAAGCCAAGTGTGACGATGGCGGTACAGAAGAGGTTGATATAGAAGATGTACTTCACATTGTCGGCTTCGTCGTACCAGCCCATCCACGGCAGGTGGCTCCAGTGTGGCGCCACGAGGAAGACGAAGAGGTTGAGCCCTATGCTGAGGACGATGAACGCCATCTTCAGGGAGAAGAACTTCCACGGGCGGCCATCGCGACGCAGACGGGCGAAGAGTATGGCTTGGAAAGCGTCGATAGCCACAACGGCAGCCATGGCCCTGATATATTCGGGATGGTCGCTATAACCCATGAAAGCGCTGACAGGGCCGATAAAGAGCATCACTAGCAACAGGAAGGCTGCCGCCACCGAGCCCACGGCGCTCAGCGCTGTGCAGAACACCTTCCGGCGGTCAACCCCTTCGCGGTTGGCGTAGTAGAAGAAGGTCGTCTCCATGCCGAAAGTGAGGATAACCGCGAGCAGCGCCGTGTAGGCGTAGACGTTGGTCACCACACCGTAGCCGCCCGATGCAGCGCTGATGTGGTAGGTGTAGACGGGGACGAGCAGATAGTTGAGGAACCTGCCCACAATGCTGCTCAAGCCGTAGATAACCGAGTCGGAAAGAAGTTTTTTCAGCGACGCCATAGGTCTGTAAAATCTTTTATTGTTCGATACAAAACCTATAACGAGGATACAGATTATTTATTGCAAAGCTGTGGTAAAAAAGGCAATAAGTAAAAAAAATTTTGCCGTATGAAAAAAAGTTCGTAATTTTGTACCCCAAATAGCACATAAAAAACAACACAAAAAAAAATGAACAGAGTAGTTGTAGGTTTCGATTTTTCGTCGGGTTCGGCCTATGCCGTCGACCTAGCCATCAACATTGCCAATCGCACGCAGAGCGACATCCGTCTGGTGTATGTCAAGGAGAAGAAAGAGGACGAGGGTCCGATACGTGCCGAGATCGAGCAGCGCAACGCCGGAGTGGCGCATCTGCTGGAAGGCATAAAGCTCGAATACGTCATCCGTGAAGGAAATCCCGCCGAACAACTGGCTGCACAGGCCAAAGAGGACAACGCGATGCTGCTTATCGTTGGTACCCACGGCATGAGCGGCATGAAGCGCAGCGTGCTGGGCCGCAACAGCTACCGCACCGTTGAGCTCTCGCCGGTGCCCGTGCTCATCATCCGCGAGGACTTCAACTTCAACAAAGCACTCGAAACCATCGTGGTGCCTATCGACAGTAGCGACGACACCCGCCAGAAGGTGGGTCAGGCCGCCATGTTCGCACGTACCTTCGGCTCGACCATACACCTGCTTGGCCTCTACACCTCGACATTCGAGGATATCCGCCGCACGGTGAACAACTACGTGAAGATGGTGGAACGCTACCTCGACGAGAAAGAGATCAGCTACGAAACCAAATATCTCGAAGTGGAGAAGAACGTAACCCTCACCACCCTGGAATATGCCAACGAGGTGAAGGCCGACCTTATAGCCATCATGACCGAGCAGGAGAAGAGCCTCTCGAGCCTCTTCCTCGGCACCTATGCACAGCAGATGATCAACGAGTCGAACATCCCCGTGCTCACCGTCCGTCCGCGCTCGGTGCTGGCCAACCAAGACTGAAGCCGGAAATGAGAAGACTGCTGCTATTGTCGCTGCTGCTGCCCTTCGCGATGCTACAGGCGCAGACGCGCATCGTCGGTGATGTGGCGGCCACCCAGATGGTGGAACGCCACGTGGAGCTCAACCAGAGGGTGAAGACCATCCCGGGCTACCGCGTCCAGATAGCCTCGTTCTCGGGAGCCAACTCGAAAACCAGTGCCTTCAACCTGCGCGAGAATTTCATCACCGACTATCCCTCCGTACAGGCCTATATCGTGTTCGACGAGCCCAACTTCAAAGTGAAGGTGGGCGACTTCCGCACACGCCTCGAGGCCTACGCTTTCCTGCAACAGATTAACGATGTATACAAGGGCTATATAATCCGCGACAACATCTATCCAGAACCGCCGCTGCTCGACGAATTCGCCCCCGACGACGAATCGTCAGGCGACGAATAGAAGACCCTCCGTGTGACATTTTGCGTCTTTGAGCGTTTAATAAAAGTATAAAGAGCAAAGACGCAATGGATGAACACCCATTCATAAAATTGATAGAACAACATGATGCGGCTATCGGTCGCATATGTCGTTCTTTTTGTTCCACCGCCGAGGACCGTGAGGACCTGCGGCAGGAGATACTGCTCAACCTGTGGCGCGGGTGGAAAAGTTATCGTCCAGACCATAAAGCAATCACTTGGGTTTACCGTGTAGCATTAAACACCGCTATCGGATGGCGCCGACATAAAAAGCGGCAAATCGAGACGCTGTCGATCGACGGCTTCGACCTTCCCGACGACGCTGTCTTGCAGGAACAATCGGTCCACCTGAAGGTGCTGATCGCGCAACTGCCAGTCGCCGACCAACGACTTATCAACCTGTACCTCGACGGCTTCAGCACCGAAGAGACCGGCCGCATTATGGGCATCAGCCAGACCAACGTCACCACACGTATAGGCCGCATCAAGGAGAAACTCCGCAAATTAAATAATATATGAATACCGATAATCTTATAGAACAAATCCATAGCGCCAATGCGATGCGTCGGGCGCGAGAACACAGAAGCCAACGCAGGATTGTCTGGCGAATTGCCGTGCCGGTAGTAGCTGCCGCCGCCATGCTGCTTTTCATCCTGCTACCCAAGGAGAACAATGTCCAGGCAACGCCCAACGACCTTGGCATATACTGCAACAGCCAGTGCAATCCCGACGACGTATTAGCCCTGATTGACAACAATATCAACCATATCAAAGAAATAAAGACATTATGAAACGTACTTTGCTGCTGTTCTTGCTTGCGGCCACCTTCTCCGCCAGCGCCCAGACGGGCCTATACAAGCGCTACGCCAACCGTAGTAGCGTTCAGGCTTACTGCGTGGAACACTATCCCCTCTCCTGCGGCGACAGTGTATGTGTCACATTGCTGCAGACTGACGACTCGGCAGTTTACCGCACTCTATGCAAAGAACTGCACAATCTGCCCTTTTCCACGAAACGCCCACACATAGAGGGGACGATAAACATCACTTCGTCCGACAGCACCAAACCGGATATTCCCGAAGGTGTGGTGCAACAAATGAAGCAGAAAGCCGACTCCTTGGCCCGACATTGGCGCGAGCATAAGCATCTAGTCATCTTCAACGCCGACGGCTTACCGGGCGACGAGGGCTACTACGCCATCTACTGTCCCTCCGACCGCATGGTCGTCCTTGCCTTCCTCGTCTCCAGTGATGCCGATGCCCGCAAGATAGCCGAGCACATGATTTCAACCGAGATTAAGAACTTATGAGAAAGACATTGCTATTCGCCCTCACCTTGTTGTCCCTAATGGTGCAGGCACAGACCACCGACACCATGAGCCAAGCCACGCTAGACAGCATCAATGTCAAGATGAAGATGCTGAAGCTGAAGGAAATCAGCATCTCGGCCCCAAAGCCTGTCTACAGCATGACCGGCGAGGTGGTGAACTACAACGTGGAGAACGACGAAACCGTCCGCGACCTTACCGCCTGGGACGCCATCCGCAACGCACCCACAGTGATGGTGGAAGAAGAAGGGAACCTGACCATGCGCGGATCGGAGCAGGTGGAGGTGTGGCTCAACGGCCGTCCCACCGGCATGAGCGGCGAGATGCTCAAGACATTCTTTGAAAGTTTGCCTGCCGAAGCACTGGCACGCATCGAGGTCATCAAGAACCCATCGGCCAAATATATGGTTGAAGATGGCAAGCATATCATCAACATCGTCACCTCGGCCAAGTTGCGCACCAGCGAGCTATGGCTCATAGGCCTCAGCTGCAACACACGGCCCTACCTATCGCCGTGGTTCAGCTATGTGCTCAACAGCGACCGACTGAAATTCAACATCCATCTTGCTGGAAGCAATAGCCACGGGAACAGCAACAGCGATGGCAACATTGCCCTTACAAGTAGCGGCGATACCACCAGCCAATACTCATACCGTACCACATCGGAATGGAGTCGCTATTTCGGCGATCTGATGTTCAATATCGACTACAAAATAGATTCGTCGACCGACCTACACGTCAACAGCTTAAATATGCTGCAGGGAAGTTATAACGACCTTGCCGTCAGCCTTCGTGAACAATGGGACTACATTCCCGACACCGCACACTACTGTTATCGAGATATTTCCAATTCTTACTTTACCATGCTTAACGGGTTCATGAATTTCGACATCAAACACCGATTCCTCCGCAAGGGGCAGAACCTGAGATTCGGCGGTGCATGGAACTACCTCTTCAATGGCAACCACAACATGCAACAACGCCTTATCGGTCTTGCTGAGGGAGTGCCACTTCTAAGTGGTTACGACCGCACTACAAATAGTATTAAGAACCGTAACACCGTCGACCTCTCGCTCACTTACAACCACCCCGTGGACAGCAACGACGAACTGACATTCCGCATCGGAGGACGACCTTTTGGCGACATCCACAGCAATAGATGCATCTACAATCTAGACCAAATGTCGGGTGATTATTCACTTCCCGACACACTGCGCAACGGCATCTCCGACTACTACACGCAGACTCTTACTGCAATGGTTTCATGGCGACACGAGTGGAAACGCACCACGATGAGCGTCGAACTATACGGCAAGCAGTCGTGGCTACACATCCTTAACACAGGACTCTTCCCGGACGACACATTGTTCAGATTCTTTACCGTTGAGCCTTCGCTCAATATCACTCACCATACAAGTAGAATGCACTACTGGCGTTTCCGACTATCGCACAACGTGAATACACCTACTGGCGACGACCTTACCACCACTCGCAGTTACAGCGACGACAGCTACAGCACCGGCAACCGTACCCTCAAAAAATCATACACAGAACAAGCATCGCTAAGTTGGAACCGGTATTTCCAAAAAAATGGGAATATGGGCATCGAAGCTTACGCAAACTACACCTCTGGCGGCATCGAAAGCATCACAGCCTCGACACCGTATGCCGACGAATATCTGGGACGTGTAATCAGTTACTCCACACCGATGAATATTGCTTCATCTTACAAGGCTGGTGCCGACGGCAACATAACATATCGTCCTGCAGCATGGGCCAACATCAGCCTCAATGCCAGCATTTACCGACAGGGCTACGCTGTCGAAGGCGAGCCGATGCAAGAGCAGATATCCTGGGACGTCTATACACGCCTTTGGACCAAAGTAGCCAAACTGGTGAACATTGAAGCCAACATCAGATATGGTAACCCGACACTCGGCTTATATAGCCGTGAGGAGCGAGCCATCAGTATAGGCCTGGGGGCTTCTGCCACCCTGCTGGACAGGAGACTATCGCTGCGTGCCAGCATCAGCGACCTGCTCGACAACAACCTCAACAGCATGACTGTCAACACTCCAAGCTATGCTTCAAGCAGTTCAAGCCATATAAACTCACGATACATAACCTTCGGCCTCACCTGGCGTATCGGCAAGCTCGATCTTGAATACCAAGCACATGGAGGTGCTGCAGGACAATAAAAATAAAATCAGACAAACAGATCGGAAGCCATGCCGTCGGCGTGGAGCAAACCTTCGGCGGTGGGCGAGTAATGGTTGTCTTTCAATACTATCCAACCGCAATCGATATAGGGCTGCATCGCAAGGTGCAGCCTTTCTTTATTTCCTTCAGGCACCACCGACAGCGGCAACCCCTTCACGGTGCGCAACGAGGTCATGAGCAGCTCGTTGAAAGCGTCGGTTGGGGTTAGCGTTTCCTCCCCTATGCTTCCGTCGGGATTGTTCCACCGGCGGCGACATCCGTCGAAGCTGTGCGCTCCGGGACCGAGACCGAGATAAGGAGTGCGATTCCAATAGCGGCTGTTGTGCCTCGATTCGAAACCCGGACGGGCGTAGTTGCTCACCTCATACTGGTGGAATCCGGCGGCTTCGAAAGCATCGTGCAGGATGTGGTACTGGCGCACAACCTCGTCCTCGTCGGGCAGCACCATCCTACCCTGCTGCACCTGAACGGCGAGTGCGGTACCCGGTTCGACGGTGAGGGAATAGGCCGAGATGTGGGTTACGCAATCTATAATATCTATCGCGCCTGTAGTTTCTATAGACTTTATCCCATAAATGAAATCCACACTGATATTATGGAACCCGCTGCCATAAGCCCGTCTGACGGCATCTATGGCCTGAGCGGCAGTATGACGGCGGCCGACAAGGCGAAGCACCTCGTCGTCGAGGCTCTGAAGGCCGATACTCAGCCGGTTGAAGAATCCAAGCGAACGGAGGGCTGAGAGGTATTCGGGGGTTAGGTCTTCTGGGTTACATTCGATGGTGGCCTCCTCCAATTGCGAGAGGTCGAACCGGCGGCGAAGGCCGTCGACGATACGCTCCAACTGTGCTGGTGGCAGCAGCGACGGTGTTCCACCCCCGAAATAAACAGTCTTTACCGGATGCGCCTGTTCGTTCCTACGGCGTTCCATCTCGTCCAAGAGGGTATCTACATAATCCTCAAAGGGCTGATGGCCACCTGCTATCGGCTTGGAATAGAAGGCACAGTAGGTGCACTTTCGATGGCAGAACGGAACGTGAACGTAGATCATCCCAGCAGTTGGTCGGCAGCGGCGTAGGGGCTCACTTTGTTTTCGAGGATATCCTTCTTGAGAGCCTCGATGCGCTCCTCCATCCCGGGAGCGTTGTAGAACCGCTCGCGGAGGCCGCTCTCCAGCGCCTCGCTCATAATACGGAGGCTCTGCTGCTGGCGTTTGTGATAGAAATAGCCGTTCTGCTTGGTGAATGTAACATATTCCATCACCGAGTTCCAGAGGTTTTCGACCCCCTCTTTGGTATATGCCGAGCAGAGCTGCACTTTGACCGTCCAGCCGCTTTCGGGCATCGGGAAGAGGTGGAGGGCGTTGCGGAACTGGGCGGCAGCCAGTTCGGAGCGCTGTCGGTCGAGTTCGCACTTGTTGATGGCGATCATGTCGGCCATCTCCATGATGCCACGTTTGATGCCCTGCAACTCGTCGCCGGTATTGGCCAGCTGCAGCAGCAGGAAGAAGTCGACCATCGAATGGGCGGCCACCTCGCTCTGCCCCACACCTACGGTCTCGACAATCACCACGTCGAAGCCTGCCGCTTCGCAGAGGGTGATGATCTCGCGAGTCTTGCGGGCCACACCTCCGAGGCTTCCGGCCGAAGGGCTGGGGCGGATGAAGGCGTTGGGATCGACCGAGAGCTCCTCCATACGGGTCTTATCGCCGAGGATGGAGCCTTTCGAGCGTTCGCTCGAGGGGTCGATTGCAAGCACAGCCACCTTGTGTCCGTGGGCGGTGAGCATCTTGCCAAGGGCCTCGATGAGGGTGCTCTTGCCGGCACCGGGAACACCGGTGATACCCAGGCGTACCGACTTGCCGCTGTAGGGCAGGCAGCGTTCGATTATCTGCTGAGCACGCTGCTGATGGGCGTAGAGCGAACTCTCGACGAGGGTGATTGAACGCGACAGGAGCGTGCGGTCGCCGTGAAGGATGCCGCTTATAAGTTCTTCGTTGGTGGGTTCCTTCTGACGGCGGGCGCGCATTCGCGCCAGGTAGTCGCCACCCACCTGCTCGGTGGGGGTTGTCCCCACTCCGGTCGAGAGGGCCGACTCGTAATCAAAGTTGCTGTATAGATGCTTGTCGTCCATGAGTGATTGGTTATTAAAAGTTAAGGCTGACACGCCAAAGTTTGCGCGCCAGCCTTAAACCTCTAAACTTTAACCTATTCGGCTTTGATATTGGGTTGCTCCAAGCCGTAGCCTTTCTTCTTGTCAACGGCCTTGAGGTAGACCGAAATCAAGAGGGCTGCGATACCGAGTGAGGCCAGCATAACGAGGGCCCACTTGTAGTCGTAAGGCACCAGAACACCTTCCTGACCAGCCTCGATAGCGGCTTTGGCCTCGATAACAGCGGCATTGTTGGCGTTGGAACTCTCAAGCACATTGCCAATCATCGTGGGGAACAGGCCGAGGCCGATGTTCTGAATCCAGAAGATAGCTGCGTAGGCCGAGCCGATGATCTTCTCGTCGACCAGCTTGGGCACCGAAGGCCACAGGGCGGCAGGCACCAGCGAGAACGAGGCACCGAGCACGAGAATGGTGGCATAGGCCACGACGACACCGCCGACGGGCGACGAAGCCGAGACGGCAGGCAGCACAAAGGCGAAGGTGAGGTGGCAGACCACCAGCAGTATCGAGCCGAGCATCAGCATCGAGGCGGCTTTGCCCTTATGGTCGACGTAGTTGCCAAGAATGGGGGTGATAGCCACAGCCAACAGCGGGAACACGGCGAAGATAGTCTCGGCGGTGCCACGCATGAAGCCCATGTAGCAGTAGACAATCAGAGCCACGACAGCCATACCCATCAGACCATATTTCAGGCCCTTGTTCGTCTTCATGAAATTGCTCGAGAAAGCGCAGGCGGCCACAACAAGCATAATCAGATACTGGACGATAGTGACCGTGTTGCCACCCCAGAAGGTGTCAGGGCTGGCCTCGGTGAGGGTGAGGTTGCACTGCAGCATGTTGACTGCATATTTCTGGAAGGGGAAGATGGCGCTATAGTAGAGCACGCAGAGCAGGGCCACCAGCCAGAATCCGAGGCTGGAGAAAATCTTGCCCAGGTCGCTGATTTTGAAGGGGTCGTCCTTCTCCTCGGCCTCGCCGGTCTGCGAGTCGAGCTTCTTGTCCATGAAGAAGTAGGTGATGAACATGATGAGGGCGATGCAGAGCAGCACCACACCGAACTTGACGGCATTGTCGACGTGCACCTCACCGCCGAGCTTGGCGAAGTAAGGGCTGAAGATCATGCAGGTGGCAACACCCAGACGGGCCAATGCCATCTCCGAACCCATGGCCAGGGCGGTCTCGCGGCCCTTGAACCACTTGACGATACCACGGCTCACAGTAATACCGGCCATCTCGCAGCCGCAGCCGAAGAACATGAAGCCTATGGCAGCCAGCTTGGCCGAACCGGGCATACCGTCGGCAAACGGCAGGATATCCTTGATGAAGGGAATGTTGACTTTCCAGTTGAGGTTGTTGGAGAACCACTGCTCAAGGCTGGTGCCGATAAAGTAGTCGCTAACAGCGTAGAACTTGATCAAGCCGCCGAAGAGCATCACAGCACCCGAAAGTACAGCCGTGAAGCGCACACCCATCTTGTCGAGAATGATACCGGCAAAGATGAGGAAGAACACATAGACGTTGAGGAACACCTCGGCGCCCTGCATACGGCCAAACGAAGCGCTGTCCCAACCGCGGGTCGACTCCATCAAGTCCTTGATAGGCGACAAAATGTCCATAAATACATAGCTGCAGAACATGGCAAGTGCCAGCAGCAGCAATGCTGTCCAGCGCATGGCGGCGCTGTCTCTCAATGTTTT
>ONYC01000113.1 GCA_900321975.1 uncultured Bacteroidales bacterium | reverse complement strand
CGAAGATTGGGGTGTGTGGTATGCAAAAAAGGGACGTAATATTGTGCGTTAGTGACTCAAATTGTTTTCCATATGTTTTCCACGAGACATATAACAAGATGATTATCAGTATACATTGGATTCCCTCCCGGGGTACAAAAACGCGCTGATATCAGCGCGTTTTTTTTGGAATCGAAAAACAGTTATTGTAACCGTCACCCCCGCTCGGTATTGAATACCTAGTCGCACAGTGCCAGCACACAAAATCTGTCTGCCACAGCCTGCGGCCCGCAATGGTGCAAGCCACTTTCAGGTGAAGTCGGATAAATGACATTCCCCATTCTTGGCTTTTTTTGAAAAAAAATTTGCCCTCGATGTAGACTTTTTTCCGGAAGGCGGTTATTAGTATGATGAAGAGGGCGGAAAAAGTTGGCGCCGGACACGGAAAAAAGTTGTATCTTTGCCGCTCAATCCAAAACCCAGACACAACGGACAACAGAGACAGATACAGCGACTTCGATGCCTTGGTGCAGCGCCACCGGCGGATGATACGGGCCATTTGCCTGTGGAATGCCACCGGAGGTGCCGTCCAATGTGACGATCTGGTGCAGGAGGTGCTGGCCTCACTATGGCACTACCGCCACCGCCTGAGGTCCGACGCAAGCCCCGGTGAGGAACGGGCGTGGGTGAGGCTCCACTGCCGCAGCGTGATCTCGCATTTCAGACGACGAAAGCAGGTGGAGACCATACCTCTCGACGAGGAGATGCCGCTGGCGGCAGCCGAAAGCGACGACCGGCGGGCCACCATCGACGAACTGGCCACCGGCCTCACCGACCACGAACGGCAGGTGCTTCAGCTGACCCTCGACGGATGGTCGACCGACGAAATCGCCGACGAACTGGATGTAAAGAACCGCACTGTGGTGCAGATACGCTGGCGCATAGTGCAGAAAATGAAAGAAAAGGCACAAACGATATGACTGAACAGGAAATCAACCAGATGCTAGACACCAAGCTTACACGCTACCGCGACGAGGATGCCGCCCATTTGAGGAGCCTCCACGGGAAGGTGGCCGGAGGCCGCAGGTGGTACCGCCGCTGGATGGGCGCGGCCGTGCTAGCGGCCGTGGTGCTACTGGCGGGAATTCCAGCTGCATACTCCTCGCTGCCCCCGAGCGAGGAGAGTCAGGTTGCCTGCAACCAGGAGGGTGCGAAGGCCGACGTACGTCAATGCGCCGACATGCTGCTCCGCCAATATAAATAAAGAATACAGGAACACCCCCAGCGGGAGAAACCAAACTGACGAAAATAAAAATCATGAAACGAATCGCAATAATCACCATGGCCCTTCTAGTAGTGGCGATCGGCGGCATCAGCGTGTGGCGCCTCACTGGGCCGCACGGCGTGAGCGAGGTCTACAGCCGCTATGCCGACATAGACGGGGTACGAGTGGGGTTCATCAAAGACTATCCTTTCGACGACTCGACTGCGGTGGATGTGACCACTATCGAAGCCCTCGACCCTGAAGGATGGACGTGGATGCAGGATGAGTTCGACCTGCCCGATCCCGACCCGCGCCGCGCCGCCATATTGGCCAACGGCGGAGACGCCTTGCTCACGATGCAACGCCCCTCGGACCGGAGTTTCCTCTTCCTCTCCTACCGCGAGCGGAAGCTCTGCCTCGTAGATATCGACAACGACAACGAATTCCAAAGTATCCTGCGCTACCACTTAGAACAACTGAAACGATGAAACGCCATATCATTATAATATCCACCATCGCCGCTCTGCTGGCAGCAGGCTGCGGGACGACAAGCTATCCAGCCGCGCCCTACATCCACAACCCATCCCTGCGGTCGCCCGCGACGGTAACTGTGGGCAACCTCGACGTGATGGTAGACAAACCGTATCGCGTCGACACGACGACGAGCCGCCTGAACGCCGACCCGAATTCCAAACTGTACGACCTCGCAAACGACCAGGTTTCCTCAAGCATGAACCCCATAGAGAGCCCGACGTTCGAACTGGAATACAGCCTCGACCACAGCGAGACCATAAATATCAACGCCTCGGCACGCGAGGAGCTTATCATCATCCACCAGCTACTGAGCGACGCCCGAAGGGGTAGCACCGTGACCCTCAGCCCACAAGACGACAACCTAAGGCAAGCCCCTCGGGAAGACACTATCGTCTTGGAGACCACATCAATGGAACAGGTTGTGGTGTGGTGCCAACAGATGATCCATCTAGGCTACACCGTGACCATCGACTACAACCGCGACACAGGAATATACTATTGCACCGCTGTCCGCACCATCGCCAGAAGGCGCAAATAGTCCGACCAATATCCACACCTACAACCCAATGAAGACTAAAAGCATATTACTTCCGCTGCTGCTGGCATTTCTGATGCTTCCAGCCGCAGCCAACAGCCAATCGATAATCGACAACTATGCCTTCAACACTCGCGTCGACCCGACAGCTTGGATTGACATCGACGGTATCGACAGCATTATAATCGCGCCGACGGATACCGTCTACAGTATCGCCTCGAACAGGATAACGACTGGCTTCACCTTCATGCTAGGCGGGACAGCATGCAACTATTTCTCGGCCAATGTGAATGGTACGATTTGCCTAAGCAACACCATAATAAACCCCAGCGGCATCTACAACCAACCCCTGGGTTCGAGCTACGGAAGTTCGTCGCGGCTGCCCAAGGTGGAGCCTTTCGGATGGCGCGGGCAGATGGACAGCAGCTGCTATACGCGCTATGCCGTGCTGGGCGACAGCGGTAACCACGTGCTGGTGGTGGAGACGCGGATGGGCGTCTACGGACAGGATTCGTCGTATGTGAGCTTCCAGTTTCAGCTGTATGAAGCCAGCGGCGAGCTGAGGATAGTCTACGGCCAGGCCAGTGGACCACTGCCCCAGTGCACCACGCAGACGGGCCTGATGCGCAGCACTTCGGACCGCATTTTCATAGATATAGCAACCAACAGAGCCCACCGCTCGGCCTCCGCCATCACGCTTACCAACACCGCCGGCGAATGGCCGGAAACCTGGCGCTGCTGGTCGCTGACACCCGATTCGACGGTATGTCCTTATCCGGGTGAAATAGCCATAGTAAGCGGCGACCCGGACAGCACGGTGCTCGCCTGGCCCGCCGACAGCGGTGCAACCTATCACCTGACGATTGCAGGCACGGGAATCGACACCGTTCTGACCAGCCATACAATCACCATCTTGGGACAACTCAACGGCGGATCTACATATAACGGCACGCTGCGAACGCTGTGCAGCAACGGCGACAGCAGCTACCGTGCACGCGAGTTCTCGTTCACCACCGCCGCCGGCGCTGTGAACAGCCTGCCTTTTGTGGCCGACTTCGACGACGACGCTTCGGCCGCCAACTGGAACTATTCGATAGCCGCCAGCAGCGTGCCCCGCTGGCAGCGCAAGACGAACAACCCCAGCCCCAGAATGTACACTGGGAATATCGACAATCCGGATTATGACGCCACCGCGTGGCTGGTTTCGCCGCCGATACTGCTGCCCTACAGCAACGTGTCCTTGATGTGGGACTACCGCTCGGGGCTGGCCAATGTGCAGTTCTACGGTATACCGACAATCGACGTGTTGGTGTCGATATGCGACAGCATCAACACCATTGATACTTCGGCGGCCCTCTGGGATACCCTGATGACGATGCAGAGCATTGTCCCTTCGTTCCGCACCTATGGTCTGACGATGGAAGGCTACGGCGGTCACCGAGTGCGCGTAGCTTTCGTGCGACGCGGGAAGTGCTTCGGTTCGGCCGATATTGACAATATTTGCATCGCCACCGCCGACACACTAGTGCGCATCGACGCCCCGCTGCACCCGATGGTGGGCGAGCAAACAGACATACGGGCTCTGACGACTGGCAGCGACCAGACTGCCCAATACTTGTGGCACTCCACTATGGCCGATGCCGGAACTGCGACAATGTACGGCAACGGTACAAACACAATATCAATCGTCTACACCACCACTGGATACGACACTCTAACTGTGCAACACGGAAACATGGCCGACACGCTGGTGCTGCTTGTCAAGGATTGCGCAACGGTATATACCTACCCCTGGAGCGACGACTTCGAGAACTCGGCCGACTGCTGGACACTGCCCGACGATTACAGTTGGGCTCCGAAACGCTATGCCAGCAATGCCCACAGCGGTTCGTGCTGGATGTATTCGCACCACAATACTACAACCAACCACACACGCCTGATATCGCCAACCTTTGTGCTTCCCGATCACGGGAATATCACAGGTCTGGCGATGACCTTCCAAATCCGTGCACTATACAACAACACCAATACCCACCTGTCGGTCTACTTCATACCCGACAGCACCGACGGCGGTGCGGAGACGCTTGTTTTCGACACAATTGTGGGCTGGAACAACTACAGCCAATGCATCGTTCCCCTCGACGCTGTGGCCGGTCTAGCCGGCAGCAGCGGCCGTTTCGCACTTGAACATTGGAGTTCCACATCCAGCGCAAAAGACCTGTACCTCGACGATGTCAGCATCCGCTATGTAAACGACCCGGTTGTGGAGCTCACAGCCCCGCAACACGCATACGTTGGCGAACCCGAGACGCTTGTGGCCACTATAACAGAAGGACAGCCAGAGGGGCTTGTATACACGTGGCAGTCGGCGATGCTGTCTGCAGGGCAGGCCGACACTTCGGCAGGCGGCAGCATTGGCGCGCTGAACATAGTTTACTACAACGACGGCATCGATACGATAATTGTTACCGCCACAAATCCCTACAGCACATCGACCGACACAGCCATTGTGCAGGTCTGCGCTCCGATTGAAGCCACACCTTGGCAATCCGACCTCAGCTCGCACGAGTGCTGGTACATTGTGGATGGCTCTACTTGGACCTTCGCAAACGGTCGCTTGCAGGCGTGGGGCGACCTGCACCAGGAAGGTACGGCAGTCACTCCGGCAATTGTAGTTCCGGCCGACACAGGCGCTGTACTGAACTGGCGTGTATACGGCAACGCCATCTACACGGTGAGCGTCACCACCGGTCGCTACGATGGCATGACCAACTATACCACCGTGCTTCTCGACACCGCCACTTCGGCAGACGGAACCCTACAGCGCAGCATCAGCCTCGACGCCTATGCTGGCGACACCATCCATGTGGCCTTCCATCTCGACTACCAATACAACGTCGTGCGCATCGACAGCCTTATATTGACCAACAACAACGCACCGCTGATCCACTTCGACGCGCCGCAGCACGTATTCACTGACGGAGCTACCACGTTGCGTACCGTGCTCACCCGTGGCAATCCGGCCACGATGAACTACCTGTGGCGTTCGGCTATGGCCTCCCGGGGCGCAGCCACAATGCTCACTCCAGGTCTGCCCGACCTCAACATACGCTACCACACCTCAGGTACCGACACCGTGTGGGTACTGGTTTCGAACACTTTCGGCTCGGACAGCGCGATGGGCATATTCACCATAAGCGATTGCGACACTGTGCAAGCCGAGAACTGGACGGTGAATTTCAACACCGACTACGACTGCTGGTACCGTCCGGCAGGATGCAACTGGACATTGGGCAACAACCAAATATACTCGCGAGTGAGCAATGTGCCGTTCGACAGCCGCATCGTCTCGCAAGCCATTATGGTGCCCGCATGGGCTGACGACAGTCTTGTGGTGAAATGGACGGCCAACGCCACAGGCACCCAACAAGAGCACACGATGTATATGCTAATAAGCGACGGCGACTATACCGATCTCTCGCAGTGGGACACCCTTGTGGCCGACACCATCACCTACTTCCAGCCGAAGACCTACCAAGCGCCGCTGACGGCCTACGCCAACAAAGTGATACACATCGCCTTCGTCAACAACCCCATAACAGTAGCCGCCTTATCAATCGACTATCGATACATAAACATCCGCGACATCCGCGTACGCTCGCTGCGGAAGCCTGCGATAAGTCTGGTGCAGCCACCGTCGGCACACGCCGGGCAAAGCACTACGGTGCGCGCCGAACTGACTGCCGGCTCGCCAACCGGACTTTCCTACACATGGCATTCGACGATGGCCGCTGCAGGGTTGGCTACAGACAGCACGATTGGCGACACGCTGCAAATTGTGTACGACACAACCGGAACCGACACCATCACCGTCATTGCCGCCAATGCCTACGGCTCAGATACCGCCACTACTACGTTGACGGTGCTGGGCTGCGCAGCCGTCGACTCGCTGCCGTGGGTTCCACAACTGAGGTATTATAACAGCAACCTGACCTGCTGGCAGTTCCTGAACTACAGCTATTGGAACAACAGCCGTTGGTCTATGAACATCTACAACCAACTACGCTCCTATGCGGCCGCAACAGGCGACACAGCCAACAACTGGCTGATAACGCCCGCCATCGACCTGCCATCGACGCTCGACGGCTCGACCTTCAGATGGACCACCCAGACCTATTCCCAGACCATCGACCACGTTGTATACCACCCGTATATGGATGTGCTGCTCACCACAGGCGACGCCACTGACACTTCGACTTATACCAATGTGCTGTTCGCCGATTACTTGTACACCGAAAGTCAGCGCACCTACGAGACATCGCTCGACAGTTTCGCAGGGCAGACGATACACATTGCCTTCGTGCATCGCGGTACCAGAGGTGGATACATACAACTTGACGCCGTAAGCATCGAGAATGGCGGCAGGCCGGAGGTTGTCATAACACCACCCACTGCGCTCAATGTGGGTGATTCGTGCCGTTTCACAGCACATATTGTCTCCGGTGCACGCAACGGACTGACCTATACTTGGAATTCCACCCTCGCAGGCATTACCATGCTTGGCAGCTCATTCTACATTGTCTACCCCGCCGCCGGCATCGACACGATTACCTGCATAGCCACCAACGCCTTTGGCTCGGACACCGCCACTGTGATAATGCCCGTGCACGACTGCCCGCCAATATCGCTCCCTTGGCTCGAGGACTTTGAAGGCAGCACGTCGACCGAATGCTGGAGCACATTCGCATACCACTACAACAACTATTATGAATACGAACGTATCAGCGGCAGCTGGCAGCTGGCCGACGACAGCGTTAACCACAGAATGGAGGTGACGTCAGCGGCTTACGAATATCTGATTACACCAGCTATCGCGCTGCCTTCGGTTACAAACGGCACAAACATAGTGCTCGTTTGGGAGCAGAATTCGAACTATAGTATTCCTGTGTATGTAGTGGTATCGCCCACAGGGCTTTACAATGGCGAAGAGAATTTCACCGACACGCTGGGAAGATTCTACACAACAGGAACTAATTTCGTGTCGCTGAGCGACTATGGCGGCAGCACTATAAGGGTGGCTTTCATCGCCTCTTACGCCTACGCTTCGACGCTGACCCTCGACAACGTAGCCATTTTCATGGAGCGAGACACTACACAGGTACCTGATACTGTATGGCGCACTGTAATAGTAACCAGCGACCGCGATGACTGCCTTGTTGATGGTGGCGGTGTGTATGCCGACAGCAGCTGGGTTGCCATCTCGGCTACACCGATAACGCCCCAGGACGCAGACTTCCTGATTGAATTCGACCATTGGAACGACGGCGACACCAATAACCCGCGCAACATCTTCGTTGTGAGCGACACAACATTCACCGCCTATTTCCGTGTGATGCAAGACTCGGTTGGGATTGCCAACGTTGAAAATTCGAGATTGGAAGTTGATATCTATCCAAATCCTTCGAGCAGCGATGTGACAATCAACGTGAGCCAGCGGACAGTTATAAGTGTGATGGATATGACGGGACGCGAAATCATCCGTCCGAAGCTGGTATGCTCAACATTAACCATTCCTCATACGGAATTATCGCCCGGGGCATACTTTGTGCGAGCCGTATCGGACTGCGGCAGCAAAGTGATGAAATTGGTGATTAAGTGATTTATAGCAAGATATGGTTATCAACCCCGCCAGTGGATAAAAATATTTGGCGGGGTTGATTTTATTTTGTACATTTGCACATTCAAACTTTTGCAGTAATTAGGAATAAAATTATAACAACATGTCAGAAAATCAGATTGTTAATAAAGAGGACCTTGTGGTCCGATTTGCTGGCGACTCGGGAGACGGAATGCAGCTCAGCGGCACCCTGTTCTCCGATGCATCGGCCCTGACCGGCAACGACATCGCCACGTTCCCCGACTATCCCGCCGAGATCCGTGCTCCGCACAACACCATTGCCGGCGTGAGCGGCTATCAGGTGCATGTGGGCAACCACATCTACAGCTCGGGCGACAAGTGCGACATCCTGGTCGCCATGAACCCCGCCGCCTTCAAGTCGCAGCTGAAGTGGGCTAAGAAAGGTGCCACTGTCATCGTCGACATAGACACCTTCACCGACGAGGCCATGGAGAAGGCCGGATACAAGGAGAACCCCTTCACCGACGAGCTGGAGCGCGCATACACCATCATCAAGGCCCCCATCACCTCGTTCACCGAGAAGAT
>ONYC01000114.1 GCA_900321975.1 uncultured Bacteroidales bacterium | reverse complement strand
CCTCTTCGAAGCCCTCGGCTACGAAGTCCACAAGCTCGACCGCACCACCTTCGCCGGCCTCACCAAGAAAGACCTCCCCCGCGGCCGTTGGCGTGAACTGACTGAGAAAGAGGTGGGCTTCCTGAAGATGATATAATATGCTGAAGAACATCCTGTTGGTGGCCATTGGGAGCGCCGTGGGCGGCGCGTTGCGTTATGCGGTGTCGCTGCTCGTGCGCTGGAGCGGCAACGGCTTCCCGTGGGGCACCTTCGTGGTGAACCTCGCCGGTTGTCTGCTGATTGGCTGTCTGGCGGGGGTATTCTCGCGCTACACCTCGCAGCCTCTCAACCTGCTGCTCACCGTGGGTTTATGCGGCGGCTTCACCACCTTCAGCACCTTCTCGCGTGAGAGTCTCACCCTCCTCCAATCCGGCCAGTGGTGGACGCTCGCGGCATACGTGCTCCTCAGCATCATCCTCGGTATCGCTTTGACAGCCATAGGTTACGCACTCGCCAAATGACACACCAGTTTACAGCCACCATCGAGCGGAGCGGCGACATGGATGCCGCCTATGTGCGCGTGCCTATAGATATAAAGAAGGAGTATTGCAAGGGGCGCCTGAAGGTACAAACTACCTTTGACGGCGAGCCGTACAGCGGCAGCGTGGTCAACATGGGCGTGAAGAATGCCGACGGCAGCGTCTGCTACATCATCGGCATCCCCCAAGCCATCCGCAAGAAGATAGACAAGACCTTCGGCGACAAGGTGGAAGTGGTGCTCATTCCCCAATAAGGAACACGGTGTTCCTCTTGTGAAGGTTCACCTTTTCGCGTTCTTTCTGCCATTTGGCGGCGGAGAGGGAGCGGATATACTGCGTGGGCAGCGTAAGGTCGCAAGCCACGCAAATCATGGTATTGGGCTGTAGCACGGTGCTCAGAGCCTCGAGCATTTGGTTGTTGCGGTAGGGGGCCTCTATAAATATCTGCGTCTGGTGCTCGCGGTGCAGACGCTCCTCGAGGTGGCGGATGGCGGCAGCGCGTTTCGACTTGTCGACAGGCAGATAGCCGTTGAAGGCGAACGACTGTCCGTTGAAGCCCGAGGCCATTAGCGCCAGCATGAGCGACGAAGGACCAACGAGCGGCACCACCTCGATGCCACGCCGTTGCGCCACGCGGGTGATCATCGCCCCCGGGTCGGCCACACAGGGCAACCCAGCCTCGGAGAGCAGACCTATGTTTTCTCCCCGTTCGATGGCATCGAGGTAGTTCCCAATCTCCTCGTGCGATGTATGTTCGTTCAGTTCAAAGAATTGCGTCTCATCTATTGGGTGAGGATAGCCTGCTTTCTTCAGGAATCGTCGCGCAGAACGTAACTCCTCGACGATGAACGTGTGGCAGGAGGCCAGCAGGACGAGGTTGCCTTCGGGGAGGCTAGTAGCCAGCTCGTCGGCTCCGATAGGGACGGGGAAGAGTATCAGTTTGCCTTTCATTGTTCAGAATATATGTCCAAGAGATATGTAGAGGTATGGTGAGTGTGTATGCGTGCAGTAGCCTAGTCGTGCACTTAGGGGACCTACGATGGTGCTGTAGCTGTAGCCCGCCTGTATGCCGAATAGAAGACCGTCGGCCGACAACTGGTCGAAACCGTCGGTCTGATAGCCTGTCGCGGCCCTCAGAAGCAGGTGGTGGTTCTTGCCAAGCAGCATTTGGAGTTGAATCTGGAATGCGGCCATGTCGCGCTGCATCAGCTCCATATGGCCCATACCTGCGAAAGGCAACTGCTGTTCGATGCGTGCACCGAAGCTTTCGCCGCCGGCGGTGGTCATCAACGCCAGCGGAAGATTGTCGGCAAAGAGCAGCCGGGTATAGAACATGGGCTGTAGGGTGAAGAGCCGGTTGAGCGGTATGGCGGTGCGCCAGTTGAAGCGAATGTCGCTGATGCCCGCCTTGCCGTTGTATTGCCAGAGGTTGGTCGTATGGTAGGCATAGTATGCCTGGATACGGCTGCCGCGGGTGGGGAAGTACCAGTCGTTCTCGGTATTGCGGTCGGCGGCGGCATGGTATGAGAAGAAGCGGTTGTCGTCGAGGCTTGGGGTGGTAGTGGGGTCGGACGCACTCAGCAACTGTCCGTAGTAGTCGTAGTAGTTCCAGCTGGCGCCCATGTGCAGGTCGTAGCGTCGCAGGCGCACGTCGACGGGGGTGAGGTCGACGGTATGCTGGCGGTAACGGATATTGAAATTGCGGCTGCCGGCGGTATAATAGTCGAGGTCGTTTCCGCGGAAAGCATAGAGCAGGGTGGGGTTGAAGCCTGTACGGTTGGAGAGGAACGTACATTCCACGCTTGCCAGGTTGCGGCGACCGAGGCGTAGGGTTCCGCTGAGTGCCATCGGCACCTTTGTGGTGGGAATGGGAACTTTGACGTTCACCTGTAGGGCGCCCATCTCTTCGCTGTCGAATCGCATGCCGGCGCTTGCCACCGGCACTCGGGTTGGGCGGTTGGCCGGTTGCGGCTGGTCGTTGTTGGGAAAGGAGGTGAGCGGTTGCATGGCACCGGTGCTGTCGATGCCGTTCTTCATACGCAGGGCCAGAAGCTGGTTCCATACGCGGCGGGCAGCGTTTTCGCCACGCATCAAGAGGGTGTCAATCGACGATGAAGTGAAGCTTGCGGCACCATAGCCGTTCACATCGACGTGGATGAATATCGAACTTTTCTTGATATTGTCGTTGAACTTGTTTCGGCTTGTAATACTGATTATCTGCCCCATTACGGCGAAAGCATCGTCGATGTCGTCGGCTTTGGCCATAGGATCCTGCACATTGACACCGATCACAATATCGGCACCCATTGAGCGGGCAAGGTCGACAGGGTAGTTGTTGCTCAAACCGCCGTCGACAAGCACCATATCTCCTTTGCGTACAGGGGTGAACACGCCGGGAATGGCCATCGAAGCACGCATAGCGTAGACAAGGTTGCCGCTGTGGATGTCCACCTCGCGACCGCGTGCAATATCGGTGGCCACGCAGGCGAAGCGTATGGGAAGGCTGTCGAAGTCGATGCTGTCTGGTAGGTTGGCGGTGAGGCGTTGCAGGAGGTTGATGACGTTGCGACCGCGTATCAGTCCTCCGCGGTCGGCTTGGTCGCCGCCGAGGCCGCGTATGAAAGCGTAGGTGTTCTGCTCTTCGCGCTGCCGGAGGGTAAGATTCGACGGGTCAATGCGGTCGGAAAGCAAGGCCGTCCAGTTCTGCGAGCGTACCAGCGAGTCGAGGAACTGGGTGGAATAGCCCATGGAATAGAGTCCTCCGACAAGTGCACCCATGCTGGTTCCGCACACGATATCGATGGGGATGCCGGCCTCTTCGATAACCTTTAGCGCTCCTATATGAGCCACCCCCTTGGCACCTCCGCCGGAGAGGACTACCGCAACAACGGGTTTCTTTGCTTCGACTGAGAATGATATAGTGTCGTCGTATTGCGCGAAGACGTGCTGCGAGGCGACAATCATCAGTATAACCAGTAGTTTTTTCATTGCGCTTGCGAGTAGATGTCTTTCCTCACCCGCAGGGCTTGCAGCAAGCCGCGAAGGATGAGGAATACCATGAAGGCTGACCAGAGTATGTTGTTCCATTGGTTGGTAGTGAGTGTGGAGTAGTTGTTTACAATCGCTTTGAGGCCAAAGTAGATGGCGAAGAAGGAGGCGGTGGCCACGAACATGGCGTTGCGCATAGTGCGCGAGGCGGTGGCGCCGACGAAGATACCGTCGAAAAGGAATGCCGCGAAGCCGCATACAGGTATTGCCAGCACCCACCCCATATAGTCGTCGGCAGCGGCGATAAGAGCGTTGTCGGAGGTGAAGATATGCAGGAATTGGTTGCTGAACAGGGCATAGAGCACGGTGAAAAACACCGTCAGTGCAAGTCCCCACATCAGCAGCAGGCGTACCGAGAGCTTCAGGTGGCGCTTCTGACGCGAACCGATATATCTGCCCACCAGAGCCTCGCCGGCAAAGGCGAAGCCGTCCATAATATAGCTGAAGAGGGTGAAGAACTGCAGCAACAGCGCGTCGATGGCCAGAACTTCGTCCGAGATGCGTCCGCTGGCGGCGGTGATGAAGGTGAACACCGTCGAGAGGCACACTGTCCTCAGGAAGATGTCGCCGTTAACCTTGAAGAAGCGCCGCATCTCGCGCCAGTGGAGCGACTCTTTGATGATGGATTTCGGGGCTTTAAGGTCTTTGATACCCCGTAGTTTCTTGCCGAGCAGCACGATGCCCAGCGCCAATCCTGAATAGTTGGCCAGCACTGTGCCGAGGGCTACGCCGGCAATGTCCCAGTGGAGTACCAGTACGAAGATGAGCGAGGCGACGATATTGACGCAGTTGAGGAATATGGCTATCCACATGGGTGTCTTCGAGTCCTGCATGCCGATGAACCATCCTTTGATGGCATAGAGCCCTAGGGTGGCGGGTGCCGCCCAGATGCGGATGAAGAAGTAAGTTAGTGCAAGCCGCATCACCTCGCTGCTCCCTTTGAAGATTATCGGCACCAGAAGTGATATTGGCCATTGCAGAACAATGAGTGTAAGTGCGATGGCAAGTGCTATGGAGCAGGCACGGATAAGTGTCTTCACGGCTTCGTCCCATCGTTCGGCACCATAGGCTTGGGCGGTGAAACCACTTGTGCCCATACGCAGGAAGCCGAAGTTCCAGTAGATAAGGTTGAATATCGAGGTGCCTATGGTGATGGCCCCTATGTGCGTACTCGACAGGTGCCCCACAATAGCCATATCCACCATGCCGAGCAGCGGCACTGTGATGTTGGTTATGATGTTGGGTAGGGCAAGCCCGAGTATGCGTTTGTTCATAGTTGGAATCAGTTGATTACGGTTTCGGTGCAGTTGAGCACGTAGCGGTCGCTCTTCCTCGAGAGCAGGGCCACTATATGGCAGTTCTCAATCCGGATGTCAGGGTTGGCAACCTTGTAGCTGAAGTGGCCTATCTTGTGTTCGCCGGCATTGCCTTCCATCGGGATTTCGTTGCCCCACACATCGGTGATCACATCGCGTAGCATGTGGTTGTGAACGTATCCGGTGTCCACCTCGTCGCCGTTTATCTGTCGGTAGACAAGCGAATCCTCGGTGAGGGCCAGCGTCAGCACCAGCCCGTCGTTCATCTGGCGGAACAGCTGCACGTCCACCGTGATGTCGATACTGTCGCCATTGGCTGTGGCTTCCACTTCGATGCCGGCCTGCGGCGCCTGGTTGATGATGGTTTCGATGTCGGCCAGGATGTTGTCCATCGAGCCGCTGTAGGGCTTGCTCTGGTCGCGGTTGACGAAAGCCGTGGGGATGGCGTTGATGCCGTAGTAGTTGTCCCACGCCGTACCGTCGTCGGTGCGGAGGTCCTGGTCGCCGGGGAAGGGGATTCCCTGGCCTACAGGGTGATTCACCGAGATGACCACCAGATTGTCGCCATACAGGTGGTGTGCCTCGTTGAGGGTTACGTCGGCCGCCGGGCAGTTGGGACATTTCGGACCCGTATACTTCTCGACATACACTCGGTGTACGTTGGCGTTCTGCCAGTTGTCGCCGCCACCTCCGGTGTTGGTGGTGTACTGGTCGGCCGGTATCTTGTCGCAGGCGGCCAGCAGCAATGCTGCCGCCGAGAATATTGCTAGTGTTTTTTTCATATCCTTGTGTTCTTTAGAAGCTGGTTGTCAAACTGAATGTCAATCCGTTGCTGGCAGGCACCTGACGGCACACGCCGCCGATGCAGAGCAGGCCCTCGCGCTGCTTGCCGTAGCTGAGCTGCAGGCGGGTGGCGCCCACATTGTAGCCGGCTGTGAGGTTGTAGTAGTTGCCTATACCGTCGCTGTAGGCATATTGGTCGCTCAGCGAGACGAACCAGTGGCTGCCGATGTTCCATTCGACGAGGCCCATCACCCAGTCGCCCGCACGGCGGTCGTCGTGGCCGCTTGCAGGGTCGTACTTTGAGTCGCTTCCGAGCCATTCGGCCTCGAAGCGCAGCGAATGCTTCTTGCTTACGCGCCACGAGAGGTCGCCAACCACCACGTGGTTGTGGTAGAGGTCGGGTTCGTGTCCTTCCACCACCGGGTTGAATATCTGATAGGCGTAGGTGCCGGTCAGTTTCACCGTCTTCGAGAGTTTCTTGGCCACTTCGAGCGAGAGGTCGGCGTAGTAGAGGTCGCCTTTCCCGAGCCAACGGGCAGTATAACCGTCGGTGCCGGCGCCGCCGATAACCGTTGTGTCGAGCCCACGGATCACCGATCCGTTCAAGTGAAGGTCGGTTCCGTACTTGCCGCCCAGCGCCGTCCCCTTCTTGATCTTGTACATCACGTCGGCCTGCAGCCCTTCCTCGCCGGTTACCTGGGTGGCGTAGGGGAAGAGGGTCAGGAAGGCGTAGGTGTGCTGCTTGGTGATGGCGGGTATGTAGTTGATATATAGCATCTCGCCGGTTTGCGAACGGACGCTCTTGAAGCACATGTTGTCCACATGCTTGGCCTGCAGGTTGGCGCTGAAGCCGCGCATCGAGTAGGTGAGGTTGAGCATCAAGGCTTCGCCCGGACGGTAGATATAGTTGTTCATCACGCTGGGATCCTGACCTTTGCGGGCATATTCGGCATTGAGGTTCCAGCGGCCATAGGTCATATCGGCACGCACAGCACCCGCGCCCACGTTCAGCGGCAGGTTCAGGCGGCTGGCGGGGTCGGCCGCCGACGGAATACTCTCGTCCTCCTCGTATTTACTGACGAATCCGGCGCCGAGGGTGAGTCGCAGTTTGCTGTCCGCCATACCGCGGATGATACTGTTGAGGTTCACCTCGCCGTCCAATCCGCGCACAAGTCCGCGACCGTATTCCCAGAAGAAGCGCTGCTTGCCGGCAACGGCCTTGAGGGTTACGCCTTTCCACGGGCGCAGCTGGATATTCATACCCAGAAGGGCGTTGTCGATACCGAGATAGCGGTCCTCGTAGGCACGCAGAATCATTCCCGAGCCGAACTGCTCGTAGAACGTACCGGCGGTAACGCTTAGCCAGTCGCCGTTATAACTCAGAAAATAATTCGGCAATCCCTGGCCCTTGTATCGGGCGTCGAAACCGAGCAGGGGGTTCTGGTACATCTCGAACCGCAGGCCTGCGCTGAAGTCGCCGTTCTGATAGAGAATGTCGGCGCGGGCATTCATAAGCAGCTTTTCGGGCACATCGGAGGCTCCGATCACCGAGTCTTCGCGGCTCATCTGTGCGTCCACCTGGATATTGCCGGTAACATGTCCGCCCATAATTCCCTGGGCGTTGGTCGCAAAGCATAGGCCAAGTGCCGCCAAAGCCGTAAGTAATAGTCTTTTATTCATCGTGTTTCAATTGCTGTTCGAAAGGCAAAATTACTATTTTTTGGCAATATGGCAAAATCTTTTTACAAATTTTATCCCCATTTAGCACCATCGAAACACCAGTCAACACCCTATCTTCTACCTATCAACTACCACCGTTCTTCGATCGTTCTTCGATCGTTCTTCGATTGTTCTTCGATCGTTCTTCGATTCGAATCGAAGAACGATCGAAGAACGATCGAAGAAAAATCGAAGAACGGCCGGACCTGATGCGGAGGTGATACGGCGAAAAAGGCTTTTTTATTATTGTTGGTATCGTTTTTTTTGTTATCTTTGCAATGCGAACCACCCCTCGGAGAAGGGTGTGTTGGTGTGTGTAAGTATATGAAGTTGAATGGTATAGTTGTACTTGGGCTGATGCTGGTCCTTGCTGCGTTCCGGTCGGTCGGGGCGCAGGAGTTCCGCTGTGCCGTGGGTGTGAACTACCAGAAGCTGATGACTACGACCCAGAGCTATGAGTCGGCCGACAAGAAGGTGTTCGAGAATATGAAGCAGGCTATCGAGGACTTCGTCAACGGGCGCCGCTGGACGAACATCGACTTTGAGCAGCAGGAGCGTATCGACTGCTCTATCACCTTGGTCCTCAATACCCGCACTTCGGCCACCGACTTCGCCGGGCAGCTCTCTGTCCAGATGCGCCGCCCGGTGTACAACTCGACCTATACCTCCGGATTGTTCAACTATATCGAGGGCAACAATTTCGTGTTCAGCTATAACGAGAGCCAGCCGCTCGATTTCGATATGTCCACCTTCTACTCGAACCTCGCATCGGCGCTGGCCTACTACTGTTATGTGATGCTGGGCATCTATTTCGACAGTTATATGATGAACGGCGGCGAGCCTTTCTACCAGGCTGCCCAGCAGGTGCAGCAGGCGGTACCCAACGACCGCTATGCGGGTTGGGATTCGCGCGGAGCGAAGAACCGCTACTGGTTCATGGAGAACCACACGAATTCGGCCTACGCCCAGCTGCACGAGGCCTACTACAACTACCACCGCATGGGGCTCGACATGATGACCAAGGACCAGCCGCAGGCGCGCCAGGCCATCATTGCCTCGTTGCGCAACATCATGAAGGTGAACAAGGCGCACACAAACCTCCTCTCGGTACAGCAGTTCGTGGATGTGAAAATCCAGGAGATTGTCTCCATATTCACCCCCGCCCCCCCGCAGGAGCAGAAGGAGGTCTACGACCTCATAAAGGAGATAAGCCCCATCAACGTCGTGAAACTGAAAGATTTCAACACAAAATAAAATATATCATGACACAAATACCGATACAAAAAGAAACGATAGACCGCATTGCGGCGGACAACAAGATCAAGAACCCCGGAAAGGCCAGCATCCGCGAGATGCGCAAGATGATCCAGGATGTCGAGAAGGAAACCGGCATCCGCTTCGTGAAGATGGAGATGGGTATTCCCGGCCTGCCCGCCCCGAAGGTGGGAGTCGAAGCCCAGATCGAGGCCCTTCGCAACGGTGTCGCCTCAATCTATCCCGAAATCTACGGTACCGCCGACTTCAAGAAGGAGGCTGCCCGTTTTGTGAAGAACTTCCTCGATATCGACGTCACGCCCGACTGCTGCGTGCCAACCGTCGGCTCGATGCAGGCAGGCTTCGCCTCGTTCCTCACCCTCACCCGCTACGACGCCAAGAAGACCAAGGTGCTCTTTATCGACCCGGGCTTTCCCGTCCAGAAGCAGCAGTGCCGCGTGCTCGGCATCCCGATGAAGGCGTTCGACGTGTATGAGTATCGTGGCGACAAGCTGCGCGACAAGCTCGAAGAGGAGCTACGCGACGGCGATGTGGCCTGCATGATTTTCTCCAGCCCCAATAACCCAGCCTGGTTCTGCTTCACCGAGCACGAACTGAAGATCATCGGCGAGATGGCCAACAAGTACGGCGTTGTTGTTATGGAGGATTCGGCCTACTTCCTGATGGATTTCCGCAAGGACTACAGTGTTCCCGGTCAGGCTCCCTTCCAGCCCACTGTGGCCAAATATACCGACCTCTACGTCATCATGATCTCCGGATCGAAGAGCTTCAGCTATGCCGGTGAGCGTATCGCCATGATGGTGTGCTCGCCCAAGCTGTTCAACATGGAGTGCCCGGATCTGGCCCGCTACTACAGCCAGACGCAGCTCGGCCGCGCCCTCATCTTCGGCACACTCTACTGCCTCTCGAGCGGAACCGCCCACAGTGTGCAGTATGCAATGGCCGCAATGCTCAAGGGCGCCAACGACGGCACATTCAACTTCGTGAAAGATATCAAAGAATACGGCGAGAAGGCCGGTATTATGAAGAAACTCTTCACCGACAACGGCTTCTATATCGTCTACGACAAGGATATGGGTGAAGATATCGGCGATGGATTCTACTTCACATTCTGCTATCCTGGCTATGAGGGCGTCGACCTGCTCAACGAGCTTATCCGCTACGGTATCAGCGCTATTGCACTCGATATCACGGGCTCGCACAAGCAGGGAATACGCGCCTGCGTGGCTCTGGTACAGCGCGACCAGTTCCCCGACCTCAAGGCCCGCCTCGAGGCTTTCCACAAGGATCATCCGATCGCCTGATATCAGGTATAATAAAAAAGGCCGGTGTATCATTCGATACACCGGCCTTTCTTTTTGTATGTCACAATAACAACAGCAGCCGGGCAAGGAAGAAGCCTACATAGGTTCCGACTGCGTAGCCGAAGAGTCCTACGGCGATACCGGGACCTATGACGGCTTTATTCTTCACGGCTCCAGCCACCACGGGAACGAACGGAGGCGAGCAGATGAGCGAGATGCTGGCGGCCAGTGTGGTGTCGGTATCGATGCGGAAGAGGGCGCTCAGCAGCACGTGCATAAGTAGTGAGCCTAGGGTGGCGATGGTGATGAAAAGGAATATCCTGGGGTCGATATTGCCCAATGTGCCGGTTGTAACCTGCGATGCAACGGCAATTGAGAATAAGAGGATCATATAGGTGCCGGCCTCGAAGGTGCGTTCCATATTGCGTACCCGCTTGAATGTGGAAGCAATGATGGCCAGCGTGCTTATGCTCAGGATAAAGATGGTTTGGAACATACGCTTGGGGCAGAGCATGGCGATGCCGGCTCCAATGGCAATGATGATTATGGTAAGAAGCAGGCTTTTTGCAAGGTTGCGCAGGTTGTCGCGGCGGAAGAGACCGTAGAAAAGCTCGCGGTCGTGGTTCTTGACGACAATGGTACTTCCGGTATCAATCTTGTCTTTGGGAAAATCGGGAAGGATCAGTCGTAGGACGCGCTTGCCGAAAATGATGACGAAGAAAAGGTAGACAGCGCTGAGTAGGGTACTGTAGGCTGAGGTGATGATATAGGTGGTGTCGTCCACGCCCAGGGCCACCTTGATTGATGCCAGATTGGCGTTACCGCCGGTGTATAGGCCTGTGAGCATGCCTCCGATGCTGGCGAAGGTCTCCTTTTCGTCGCCAGCGCAGATGAGGAAGCCGATAGTGATGGCGATACAGCATCCCAGGATGCCGAATATAGTGGACTTGATAAATGCCGGTGCCAGCCGCGTCCACGACTTGAGGTCGGACGAGAAGAGCAGCAGCGGTATCGCGAAGGGGATGGTGTAGGTGGCTATGTCGGTCTGCACTTTATGCACATCAGGGGTGTCGGGTATCAAGCCTGTGAGGCCAAGCAGGCATCCTATGACATAGGCAATGATGATGGTGCCAACCTTGTTGAGTATGGGAAAACGGTAGGAGAGCCACAAGATGAGCAGTGGCGAGAAAAGGCAGATGGCTATGATAATGATGCTCATAGTGGCGTCATGCCTTGAGCCATTCGTCGACGTGGCCGAAAACGATTTCGGCGCGTGCGGCGAAACTCTCCTCTGTGGCAAAGGCCACGTGGGGCGTGACCAGGCAGCGATTGGTGGAGAGCAGCAGGTGGTCGATGGGTAGGGGAGGCTCCTTCTCAAAGACGTCGAAGGCAGCGCCTGCAATTCGGTTGTCGACGAGTGCCTTCCCCACGGCGGCGATATCGCAGACGGGGCCGCGAGCGGTGTTGACCAGCATGGCTGTGGGCTTCATGAGGGCCAGTTCTTTCTCTCCGATGAGGCCGCGGGTCGCGTCGCACAGCGGTACATGCAACGACACTATGTCGCTCTGCTGCAACAAGCTCTCCAGCGGCACGTATTCAACACCTAGTTCCTTCACCTCCTGACGCTCGGTGCGGCTCCAGGCTATCACCTTGGCACCGAAGGCCACAAGCAGGCGGGCTGTGGCTGTGCCGATGGCACCGGTACCAACGATGCCTACGGTCTTGCCGCGCAATTCGCGTCCGAGGAATGTTCCGCGACTACCGCCTTGGCGTATCTTCTCGTTCAAGGTGATGATGTTGCGCAGCAGGTCGAGCATCATGCCCACAGCTAGTTCGCTGACGGCGGTTGTGCTGTAGCCAGCGGCGTTCTGCACCTTGATGCCATGCTCATTGCAGTAGGCGAGGTCAATGTGGTCCAAGCCGGTGAAGGCTACGCTGAGGTAGCGTAGTTTTGTGCATTGGGACAGGACCGCAGCCGACAGCTTGATATTGCTGATGACGACCACATCGGCGTCGCGCATACGGTCGGCAAGTATCGCATCGTCTTCTTGGCGGTCCATATAATAGGTGAACTTGTGCCCCATGGCGGAATAGTGAGCCTTGAGGCTTTCGAAACAGGCCTGGCCAATGCCGAGGCTTTCTACGCAAACGATATTCATATGTTAGTGTCCTTTCTTTTTGACGCTGAATCCGAAACCGCCAAGCTTCTCGCCAAGGCCGTAATATTTTCCGTGCGAGTAGGCCAGAGGGCCTGCGTGGTTTAGTTGGAATTGGCCTGTGCTTTTGTCGATAAGACCCTCTTCGGCATCGATAGCCACTACGTTGGCCATAAACATATCGTGGCTGCCGAGTTGTTTTATGTCGAACACCTTGCATTCGATGTTCAGCGGGCTTTCCTTTATCAGTGGTGCTTTGACAATCTGTGCGGGCTCGGTGTGCAGCCCCATTTCGCGGAATTTGTTGTATTCCCTGCCGCTTCTCACCCCGCACCAGTCGGTTGCGCGTGCCAGTACGACGGTGGTCAGGTTGATGACAAACTCGCCCGTGCGTTCGATGAGGGCGTGGCTGTGGCGGTTGGGACGCACGCTGATATAGCACATGGGCGGGTCACTACATATAGTGCCCGTCCATGCGATAGTGATGATGTTGTAGTTTTCCGGCGTATCGCCGCAGCTGACCATTACGGCCGGCAGCGGGTATATCAGGGTGCCAGGCTTGAATGGAATTTTCATTCTGCGAATTTCTTTTCCAATTCCTCGACCATGGCGCGGATATTGCGGTCGGTCTGCCTCAGGTTCTCGATGGTCTTGCAGGCGTGGAGCACGGTGGCGTGGTCTTTGTTGCCGCACTGCAGGCCGATGACCGAAAGCGACGACTTGGTGATCTTCTTCGAGAAGTACATGGCCAGTTGGCGTGCCTGGACTATCTCGCGCTTGCGGGAGGTCTGTTGGATGCTTTCCACCGGCAGGTCGAGATGGTCGCAAACCACCTTCTGGATATATTCGATAGTGATCTCGCGCTGGCTACTCTGAACGTATTTATTAATAAGTTCGCGCGTGAGATCCATAGTGATCTGCTTGTGGTTGAGCGAGCTCTGCGCCATCAGGGATATCAAGGCGCCTTCCAGCTCGCGCACGTTGGAGTTGATATTATAGGCGATATATTCCACAACATCGTCGCTCACCTCGATACCGTCGTTCTGGAGCTTCTGGTGGAGGATGGCCTTGCGGGTTTCGACATCGGGAGCCTGCAACTCGGCCTGCAAGCCCCATTTCAGACGGCTGAGCAGTCGGGGCTGGAGTCCCTGAAGGTCGGACGGGGACTTGTCTGAGGTGATAATAATCTGGCAGTTGCGCTGGTGGAGGTGGTTGAAGATATGGAAGAACGCCTCCTGCACCTTCTCGCTGCGGCCCGCCCAGAACTGGATGTCGTCGACAATCAGCACGTCGATCATCTCATAGAAGTGGATGAAGTCGTTGAGATTTTTCACGCGGCAGGCGTCGCCATACTGGTTCATGAACTGCTCGCTGGTAACATAGAGAACCGTCTTCTCCGGATGGAGTTCCTTGGTCTTGAGGCCGATGGCGTTTGCAAGGTGCGTTTTGCCCAGACCTACGCCGGAATGGATGAGGAGGGGGTTGAAGGCAGTGGTGCCAGGCTTGTCGGCAACGGCGTAGCCGGCCGAACGGGCCAGACGGTTGCACTCGCCCTCAACGAAGTTGTCGAGGGTATAGTTGGCGCTCAGCTGCGACGGTACGCGGATTTTTCTGAGGCCGGGAATGACGAATGGGTTCGGTATTTCGCGTGCGCCTTCTTTATTAATATTAACCGGCATACTCGAAAGGGGGTTCACGGTCTGGCGTCCGCCCTGCGAACTCAGCGTCATCGAGCGCGGCTCGGTGGGGATGGTCTGGTCCATCACAATGCTGTATTTCAGCATTGCATTGGCTCCAAGCTGCATCCTGATCACCTTGCGCAATAATTTTATATAATGTTCTTCTATATATTCATAAAAGAACATGCTGGGTACTTGTACTATCAACGTGCTCCCTTCGAGTTTGAGGGGTACGATGGGAGTGAACCAGGCCTCGTATGCCTCTTTGTTCTCCGGACCAAGGGCGTCTTTAATCACCTTCAGGCATTCTGCCCACACTGCTTTGTAATCTGAAATCATCATAATGTTCTCTGTACGCTATTTTCAATCACTTAACCTATTTCGGGTCGTTTTTCTTTACTTGCAAAGGTCATTCTTTTTTAGTGAATAGAAAGTGAAAAAAAAATTTGCACATATCCACTAAATTTTATAAAGATTGCACCACCCACGGCGTGGGGTTATCCGGCGGAATTTCTCCAACTAATTAAAAAACAAACAAAAATCCAAAAACGCCCCATTTTTATCCCTTTTTAATATACGAAAAATCTTCCTACCTAAAAAAAATTTTTGCAATAATTTTGCCCCAACCGCCCCTTTTTGTTGATAACTGGATAGGACCTTGTAAACCATATATTTGTGAAGGTGTAATGTTTTTATGTATTTAGGGTTCAACAAGTTGTGGTAATATTTTGAAAATCAAACATTGTTTTTCCACTAGATTTTTGCAAGTCGTTGAAAGTGTGTTTTTGGGCAGATTTATCCACCTAAAGTGGTTGAAAATTATTTTTCAAATTATCACTTTTTCTCTTTTGAAAATCTATCTCTGCAAACATGTCTCCCCGCAACATCGGGAATCGTTTTTCGATAGTTCTTCGATACATCTTCGATAGTATTTCGATTCGAATCGAAGAACAATCGAAGAACGATCGAAGAACGATCGAAGAACAATCGAAGAACGGTGGTAGTT
>ONYC01000126.1 GCA_900321975.1 uncultured Bacteroidales bacterium | reverse complement strand
CTCGAGAATGTTACCGTCGACGCCAATGGCAAGATTGACTTCAAAGACAAGAGCGTTACCGAGAACACACGTCTGAGCTATCCTATCGACCATATCGAGAAGATTGTCCAGCCGGTGCACGGCAAGAGTGCCGGTCCCGCAGCCGACAACGTCATCTTCCTCTCGGCCGACGCTTTCGGTGTGCTGCCCCCCGTGAGCATCCTCACCGCCGAGCAGTGCAAGTACTACTTCCTTAGCGGTTTCACCGCCAAATTGGCCGGCACCGAGCGCGGCATCACCGAGCCGACGCCCACCTTCAGCGCCTGCTTCGGCCAGGCTTTCCTCGAACTGCACCCCACAAAGTATGCCGAGGAGCTGGTGAAACGGATGGAACGCAGCGGCGCCAAAGCCTACCTGGTGAATACCGGATGGAACGGTACAGGCAAGCGTATCTCGATCAAAGACACCCGCGGTATCATCGATGCCATCCTCGACGGTTCGATCCTCAAGGCCGAAACCAAGAAGATCCCTTATTTCGACTTCGAGGTGCCCACGTCGCTGCCCGGCGTCGACCCCAAGATTCTCGACCCCCGCGACACCTATGCCGATGCCGCACAGTGGGAAGTGAAAGCACGCGACCTGGCCGACCGCTTCGTCAAGAACTTCGTCAAGTTCACATATAACGACGCTGGCAAGGCTCTGGTGGCTGCCGGTCCTAAATTGTAATTATGAAAAGAATTGTAGCAATACTGCTGTTCGCAATCGTGGCACTGCCGGCATGGGCCTTCGACTTCGAGGTTCACCAGCCGGCAGGCTATTCCCTTTATTTCAATTTCGTCGACGATGAGGACAACGCCGTCGAGGTAACCTGCCCCACGCCTGGCGCAAACTATAGCTGGCAAGGCCATCGTGCTCCGTCGGGCATATTGGAAATCCCGGCCCAGGTGGAGTACAAAGGCACCCGCTACAAGGTGGTGGCGATAGGGGAGAGGGCCTTCTCGGGCTGCGCCGACATCAGCGGCGTCAATATTCCGACAACAGTCACCGACATCGGCTCCTATGCCTTCTACCAGTGCACGGGGCTGCGCGGTATTGTCACCATCGGCGAGAATATCATAAGCATCGGACGCTCGGCCTTCTATGGATGCTCCGGCATCACCAAGGTGCAGTTCAACGCCATCGGCTGCGAAACCATGGGCGGCTCGAAGAGCACCACGGCTTTCGGCAACTGCCGCTCGCTGACAAGCATTGCTTTCGGCCCCTCGGTCAAGGTTATTCCCGACTACGCTTTCTACGGCATGGATCTTCTGGTATGCGAATGGCAGATGCCGCGCGACCTGGAATATGTCGGAGAATACGCCTTTGCTTATTGTTACAGTATCTATGGCAAACTTACGTTGCCCGACGGTGTACGCAAAGTGTCGTCCTACGCCTTCGCCCAGTGCCATTCTTTGCTGCAGCTGGAGTTGCCATCCCGTTTGTCGCGTATCGACAACAGGGCTTTCTACCAGTGCATCCACCTGAAGGAGATCACCGCACTGGCCATGACGCCGCCAATGCTCGACGGTGAAGTGTTCGGCGGTGTGAAGCGTTCGGCCACGCTCAATGTCCCGTGCATCAGCGTGGATCGTTATGCGCAGGCCGAAGAGTGGATGACTTTCCTCAACCGCAGGGCTATCGAACCATGCAAGCTCGACATCTATGCCAAAGTTTCCGATCCCAAGAGTGGAATAGTGCTCGGCGCCGGCAGCTATAAGATTGGCTCTACAGCCACCCTCACCGCCGTGTGCCGTTCCGGCTATGCCTTCAAATGCTGGCAGGACGGGAACAAGGACAATCCCCGCACCGTCACGGTCGACGACACCATCACTTATGTCGCCAATATGCAGAAGGCCGAAGTTATCCGCGAAGTGGAATATATCCACGACACCACATATATGGATGGTGTCGAGGTGGTATATGAATATTTCGAGATCAACGACTGGGCCGAACCGCTTGCCGGACAGAAGGAGATTGTCTACAACAAACAGCGCCGTCGCATCGAAGTCCCTATCGACAAGAAGGATATCCTCTCGGTGGCACTCTACAACGATGCCGGTCAATGTGTGGCTACAGGCAAGCCTCGACGCGGCCATATAAATATGCGCCGCTTCCCGACGGGCTACTATATTGTCCGTATATCGACACCCGACGATGAACAAATGTTGCGATTCTTCCACAATAAAAACAAATAATTATATCATAATATGAAAACCAACGATTTTGCAACCCGCCACAACGGAGTCTCGTGCGAGGCCGAAGTGGAGAAAATGCTCAAGACCATCGGTGTGAACTCGATGGATGAGCTTATCGACAAGACAGTTCCTGCTGCCATCCGTGCAGGCAAACCCCTCGACCTGCCCGAGGGCATGAGCGAGTACCAGTTCCTCAACCATGTACGTTCGCTGGCACAGAAGAACAAGATGTACCGCACCTATATCGGCATGG
>ONYC01000115.1 GCA_900321975.1 uncultured Bacteroidales bacterium | reverse complement strand
GGTGGAAGCCGACGGCGTTGGCATCAAACTGAGCATCCGCGAACTGAAATAAAGAAGGGAGAAACTATGGAATTCAGAAAACAGAAACCGATATACCTGCAGATAGCCGAACGGCTGATGGAGCAGGTGCTTGCCGGCCAGCTGGCGGCCGACGACCGCATGCCGTCGGTGCGCGACGTGGCCGCTGCGATGGGCGTCAACCCCAACACGGTGATGCGCACCTTCGACTACCTACAGAGCGAGGAAATCATCTACAACCGACGCGGTGTCGGCTATTTCGTGGCCGGCGACGCCAAGGAGAAGGTGCTGGCGCTGCAGCGCCGCGAGTTCCTCGAAGAGGAGCTGCCGCTCATACGTCAGAAAATGCAACTTTTGGGTATCAACATAAACGAACTTGAGAAATGAAAAAGACTTTGATCATAGCACTTGCGTCGCTGACGCTGGCCGCATGCCAGCTGATGTTCGACAAGCCCACGGGCGACTATTTCGATGCCGCCTCGATTGCCGCCGAAGCTGAAGCTGGCGGACACACCCTGGCCATGATTAGCACCGTGGGCGACACCCAACGGGCCGTGTTCTACAACCCCGCGAGCGGACTCAACAGCTACCGCAGCGTGTGCGAAACCAAGAACAGTTACTATCACAGCAACGGCAACTTCTACATGCCCGAGGTGAACGACAGTAACTTCACCTTCACGCCGCTCGACGACAGCACCTTCCGCATCAAAATAGCAAACGCCCCCAGCGCGCTGCTCAACCTCAAGATGTGCAACGTGCGCCGCACGGCCGACACCATCGACTACGACATCCACCTCTACGGCGGGATCTACTCACGCAACCGACTGATGCTCATCGGCGGACATGAGAGCGACCCGCTTTCCGACCCGCTGGTGCGCCACTTCATTGTGTTGAACATCTTCAACCGCAACCTCGACGAAGCCGCCGAGGACAGCATCCTTCGTGCTGTAGACACCATACAATGGGTAACCGCCGAAGATGTGGCTGAATATGACAACTGCGACAAATCCTTCAAAGAGCTCGAAACGAAAGCCAGCGCTCTGGGATTCTGCCGCTTCGAGATTCATCACAAGGAAGGCCACGAGGGGTGCATCTTCCGCTGCACCGACGCACCTGCCGGGCAGAAGCGATGCTACAACCGCACCGAAAAAATGAGCCATGTGGCAGGTGATATGAATATGGTTTTCAGCGTCCAGCATCGGGGCAAAAACCACTCGCAATGCGTCTTCTCCTGCTCGAAAGGCGCAATCGACTGACAACCACCCATCTATCCAGTAACCACACCCTATCCTCAACCTATCTTCTACCTATCAACTACCACCGTTCTTCGATAGTTCTTCGATAGTTCTTCGATCGTTCTTCGATTGTTCTTCGATTCGAATCGAAATACTATCGAAGAACGATCGAAGAACAATCGAAGAACGGCCGGAGTTGATATGGAGCCGGACGGTGGTGGAGGCAAATATTTTCTGCCGGGTAAGTAATTTTTCGTATATTTGCACAGCCGCACCGAGTGTGCGGTTGACGAATTATTTATTGATAATCAACAAAGTAAGCGGATATTAATATTTATTATTATGTCTAAAAACACGAAACTCACCCTGCTGGCGGCCGTTGCTCTGATGCTTGCGGCACCCGCCGCAAAGGCGCAAGAGCGCGACACGATACCGATGCCGCAGGTGAATATTGACTCGGTGATGAAGCATATCATCGAGCTTTCGTCGGACACCTACGAGGGGCGCCTGGCGGGAAGCCTGGGGCACGAACGCGCCATGCGCTATGCCGAGCGCGTGCTGAAGAACTACGGCGTGGAGCCAGTCAGGGAGGAATTCGGATTCCGGCATGCCGACAAGTCGCTTCCATGGCAGGAGCCGTTCAACCTCGAATGCAACGAGGTTGAAAACGCCAAGTTCAACGTCTATAAAGTCGTGCGCGACCAACAGGGAGCGAACGCCTTTATAGACCGTAAGGAGAAGCGGGTGTTCACGCTGGGCAACGAGTTCTGCTGCGCCGGCATGACCGGCCGCGGATATGTCGACGCCCAGATGGTGTTCTGCGGATACGGCATCGACAATGCGATGTTCGACGAATACCGCAACGTAGACGTGAAGGGCAAGATTGCCGTAGTGCTTACCGGACTGCCTGAAGGACACAAAATGCCCGAACGGGTAGCCGCCCTCTACGCCTCGCTGCGCGACAAGGCCCGTACCGCCGAGCGGCACGGTGCAATAGGAATGCTGGCCATCAACACCAGCCGTACCTGCGAGAGCTGGGAGCCCCAAGGACGCGTCTATTGCGGCGAGCTGCCCCACATGCCCACCTTCCCTGTGCTGCACCTGACGCTTGACTGCGGCCGCGAGATATTCCAAGGCGAGGCCATGGAGCTCGACAGCGCGATGGCGGCCATTGCCGCAGGGCGGGTGAGCTCGTTCGCGCTGCTCAAGAAGGCCGAAGTCGACATCAACGCCCGCTACCGTCCCCAGGCACGCACGGCCAACGTGGTGGGAATCCTTGAGGGCTGCGACGCAAACCTGAAGAAGGAGATTATTGTGGTGGGAGCCAGCATCGACGGCCTCGGCATGCAGGGCGAGACCTGCCTCTTCCCGAGCGCCGACATCAACGCCTCGGGCGTGGCCGCCGTGCTCGAGACGGCCCGCCTGCTCTCGAACCCCGACTACCGTCCCCGCCGTAGCGTGGCATTCGTGCTGTTCAGTGGAAGCGAGCAGCAATACCTCGGTTCGCGCCAGTTCGTGGCCGACTTCCCGAAGCTCCGATTTGTCGAAGCTTTCGTCGGCGCACAGAATATCGGTAGCGGCGACAGCGTGGTGGTGCTCGGCGGAGGCCGTTTCCCGACCCTCTACGACATTGCGCACGACCGCGACACCGCCCACGACCGACAGCATATCGTCAAAGGCGGGAAGAAAAGCCTGGCACGCGGCGACGCCCGCGCCTTCGAGGCCATCGGCGTGCCCAGCCTGATGTTCACCACCCTGAACGGCATGCACAACAACCATGTTACCACCGACATCTGGGAGAATATCGACCGCCGTATCCTCGGCATCGCCACCACCCTGATGCTCGAAACCGTGGCCGAAATCGGCGAAGGACTCTACCAGGGCCGCTCGCCGCAGAGCCGCGCACTGAGAAAGGAATAACAACCGCACAAAACCATGCTGACCCTATACTCCAAAGAACTCAAAGGATTCTTCTCGTCGCTGACCGGATACCTGACGATTGCCGTCTTCCTGGTGCTCACCGGCCTGATGCTGTGGGTGCTCAAGAGCGACTTCAACATCCTCGACTACGGCTTTGCAAGCCTCGACGGCTTGTTCCTCATCGGGCCGTTCCTATACCTTTTCCTGATACCGGCGATAACGATGCGCTCGCTGGCCGAAGAGCGGCGCGGCGGCACCATCGAGATGCTGATGACCCGCCCCTTGGGCGACTGGACGATCGTGTGGGCCAAATTCCTGGCCGCATGGACGCTGGTGCTCATATCGCTGCTGCCCACCCTGGTGGCCTACTTCAGCGTGGTGGCCCTAGGCGACCCTGTGGGGAATATCGACACCGGCTCGGTGGCGGGCTCGTATATCGGCCTGCTGCTGCTCGGCGGCGCCTTCGTAGCCATCGGCCTGCTGTGTTCGTCGCTCTCGCAGAACCAGATAGTGTCGTTCATCCTGGCGGCAGTGCTCAGCGCGGCAGCCTACCTTGGATTCGAGTCGCTGCACAACATGGGCATCCTTGGCGGTGCCGACCTCTTTGTGAAGCGCCTCGGAATGATGGACCACTACGAGAGCATCAGCCGCGGAGTAATCGACTCGCGCGACGTGATCTACTTCCTCAGCGTGATCGCCCTCTTCCTGATGGCCACCCGCATGGTGCTCCAGAGCCGCAAATGGCACGGATGGGCCAACCGCAAGAACCTGCGCCGCAGCCATTGGCTGGAGATGGGCGCTACGGTGCTGATCGTGGTGTTTGTGAACATCATCGGGCAGTACCTCTTCGGCCGGGTGGACCTCACCTCGGAGCGTCGCTACACCCTCTCGAAGCCGACCAAGGAGATGCTGCGCCAGATCGACGAGCCGGTGCTCTTCCGCGTCTACCTCGAAGGCGAGTTCCCGGCCGACTTCAAGCGGCTGCAGAGCGAGACCAAGGAGATGCTCAACCAGTTCCGCGCCTACAACCACAACATCGAATACGAGTTCGTCAACCCCAACAGCTTCACCGACCGCGAGGAGCAGCAGGTGTTCTACCAGAAGCTGGCCTCGAAAGGGATACAGCCCACCCAGATTTCCGTTGGCGACGGTACCAGCATGACCACCAAGATACTGATACCGGCGGCCGACGTCTACTACCAAGGGCGCGAAACATCGGTGCAGCTGCTGCAGAGCCAGAAGTATGTCAGCGAAGCCACGCTGCTCAACAACTCGATACAGAACCTCGAGTACACCCTCTCGAGCGCCATCCGCCAGCTGGCCCGCGGACGCAAACCGATGATCGGGTTCCTTCAGGGGCACGGCGAGTTGAGCGGCGGCGTGCTTTACGACATCCAGCGTTCGCTGCAGGAGACCTACAGCCTCGACTACGTCACTATCGACGGTCAGATACAGGCCCTTACGGCCCATAGCCTGCAGGAAGGCGACTCAACCTATCGCATGTACAACCTTTTCGACATGCTCATCATCGCCAAGCCCACAAAGCCGTTCAGCGAACAGGACCTCTACATCCTCGACCAGTTTGTGATGTACGGAGGCAAGGTGCTGTGGCTTGTCGACGCGCTCGACGCCGACCTCGACAGTCTCTCGGAGCGAGGCCAGTTCATAGCCACACGCCTGCCTCTGGGATTGGACGAGATGCTGTTCAACTACGGCGTCCGCATCAACTCCGACGTGCTGATGGACATGCGCTGCCGCCCCATCCCGATACAGGTGGGCATGGTCGGAGAGAAACCCCAGTTCCAATTCCGCCCATGGTACTACTTCCCCGAGATAGTCCCCCTGGCGGAGCATCCCATCGTGAGAAACCTCGACCTGATAAAGACCGACTTTGCATCGAGCATCGACCTGATCGACAACGATATCCGCAAGACCGTCCTGCTCACCACCTCGGAGTATACCCGGGTGAAGAACGCTCCGGCGATGATCGACCTGGCCGACGCCAATGCCGAGCCCGACCGCCGTCTCTACAGCCGCAGTTCGGTACCGATAGCGGTGCTGCTCGAGGGCAAGTTCCGGTCGATGTGGCGCAACCGGCTCACACCCGAGTTCCTCTCGCAAGCCGCCATGGGCTTCCGCGAGCAGAGCGATGAAAACAAAATGATAGTCATCTCGGACGGCGACGTGATCCGCAACCGTTATATCGCCAGCGACGGAACCGTGCTGCCGGTGGGTTACGACTACTACACCCAGACACTCTATGCCAACAAAGACCTTATCCTCAACGCTGTCAACTACCTGGCCGGCGACGACGGATTGATGGCCTCGCGCTCGAGAAATATCAAACTGCGCAAACTCGACGTGGTGAAAGTCCGCGAGCAACGCACCAAATACCAAGTCATCAACGTGGTACTCCCGGTGATAATACTTGCCATTGCGGGAGTGGCGATAACATTTGTCCGCAAAAAGAAATACCAAAGGAAATGAAGAAAAGAAACCTGATAATAATCGCCGCCGTAGCCGTGATCGGCATCGTCGCCCTAGTGGTGGCGCTCAACGGCCGCAAACAATCCACATTCGACCAGAACTACAACATAGAGGACATCAACGCGGTAACGCGCATCTACCTGGCCGACAAGCAGGACAACGAGTCGTTGCTCACACGCACCGGCGATTCGGCATGGACGGTGAAGATCGGCGACAAACAATATCCGGCCAACCAGCCGATGGTCGACCTGCTGCTCGAAACCCTGCATACTATGCAGATCCGCCAGCAGGTGAACCGCAACGCCATCCCGAACGTGATCAAAGATATCTCGGCACGAGCCATCAAAGTTGAGGTTTACGGCCGCGCCCCCCGCATCAACCTCTTCGGATTGAAACTCTTCATGCACGAGAAACGCCTCGAAACCTACTATGTGGGACGCGAAACACAGGATATGATGGCCTCGTTCATGTTCCGCGAAGGCGACAAGGTGCCGTATGTGATCCACATTCCAGGCTTCCGCGGCTTCCTGACACCACGGTTCGTCGCCGAACCGCTCAAATGGCGCAGCCACACCATTGTCGACCTCGACGTCAACGCAATAAACGAGATTACCCTCGACATACCGTCGATGCCTGCGGAAGGATTCTCGATAGTGAACAACGGATCCGGGTTCGACCTTGTGCCTGCCGCCACGGGCAAGCCTGTACCCCAGTTCGACACCGTGCGAGTGGCACAGCTGCTTTCGTCGTTTACATGGCTCAACTTCGACGAATTTGCCGCCATAGTGCCCAACGCCGACGACAGTTCGCTCACCGTCGCCCCACGCGCCATACTCACCATCACCGACACTACCGGCCGGCAAACCGAGCTGAGGACATACATCAAATACACCAATCCCGAAGACCGAGCGGCAATTCCCGACACGGCGATGTACAACACCTTCGACCTCGACCGCCTCTACGCCATTATCGACAATCGGGACACGGTGCTAATCCAATACTTCGTATTCGACCGTATACTGCAGCCGCTGAGCTACTTCCTCGGCAACGACAAATCAAGCTTTGCGAAATGAAGCCACTGATACTGATAACCAACGACGACGGAGTCAATGCCAAAGGCATACGCACCCTGACCGAGATAGCGGCAGAGTTCGGCGATGTTGTTGTGATGGCGCCGGTTATGAACGCCTCGGGCAAGAGCCACAGCCTCACCTCGGAGCGCCCGCTTCGTGTTACCGACATTAAGAAAACACCCGAATTGAGCATCCACGCCTGCGACGGGACGCCGGTCGACTGCGTCAAGTTGGCCGTGGAATTTTTTTGCCCCCGCCGCCCCAACCTTATCCTTGCCGGCATCAATCATGGCAGCAACAGTTCAATCAACGTGCTCTACAGCGGGACAATGGGTGCGGTCATCGAGGGTACAGCCATCGGCATCAACGCCGTCGGTTTCTCGCTGCTCAACCACAACCCCGAAGCCGACTTCAGCGGTTGCATCCCTTCCGTGCGCCACATCATAGGCAAGGTACTCGAAAACGGACTGCCTTCCGAGGTGTCGCTCAATGTGAACATCCCGCGACTGCCGGCCGACGAGATAAAAGGCATCCGCATATGCCACGAAGCAAAAGCCCGCTGGCTAGACAGCTTTGTGCAACGCACTGACCCCCTGGGGCGCCCCTACTGGTGGCTGACGGGAAAATTCGACTGCGAGAACCCACCAGAAGGAAGCGACGAGTGGGCATTGGCACAAGGATATGTCTCTGTTGTACCCGTATGTCCCGATTTCACCCACTATGAATCAATAAACAAACTGAACTCTTTGGCGCTATGAAAAAGTTCTTTGCTCAAGACAAGGTGTTGACAGGGATTGTGGCCGGACTTGGTACGGAGTTAGGCTTCGTGCTGGTGCTTGCCGCAGGCCTGCTTATTGCCGGAGAACCTGTCGGAGCCCACCTGCGCTGGTTCGGCGGTATGTTCATACCCTTGATACTGGTTCTGCGTCACTACGCCAAAAGCCACGAGCACCTGAAAGTGGTCAAAACGTTGATAGTGGTATTCTTCGTTACCTTTATCGCCTTTATCACCTATATGCTAAAAGCCAGAATTATTGTCTTCCAATGAGGTACTATATCATAGCAGGTGAAGCTTCGGGCGATATGTACGGCGCCACATTGATGCGTGCGCTTTACCGACGCGACCCACAGGCACAAATACGCTTCTGGGGAGGCGACGCGATGGCCGCCGAGGGTGGCGCCCCTGTACGTCACATCCGCGACCTGGCAATCATGGGATTCGTCGAGGTCGCCGTCCACCTGCGTACCGTTTTGGGCAATATAAGTTTCTGCAAACATGATATCGCCGAATTCAAACCAGATGTGGTGATAGGCATCGACTACCCCGGTTTCAACCTGCGTATCGAAGGGTGGGCGAAAGCCAACGGGTTCAAAACCGTGCATTATATCTCTCCCAACCTGTGGGCTTGGAAGAAAGGCCGTATCAAGAAGATGCGCCGCACATTGGACAAGCTGTGCTATATACTGCCGTTCGAGGAGGAATTCTTCGCCAAGAACGATATGCCGCAAGCCGTATATGTGGGGCATCCGCTGCTCGACCAGATACATCGGTCGGACGATGAAGACAATCCTTCCGGATTGAAACCGCTCCAACTGAATACTAACGAACCCGTAATAGCCCTCCTTCCAGGAAGTCGCAAGCAGGAACTCAAGAAGAGTCTCCCGCTGATGGCGACGCTGGCAAAACGGCATCCGGAATACCACTTTGTGGTGGCCGGTATGAGCCTGCTTGGCGAAGAACTCTATCACAAGCTGATACCCGGCGGCAGCAACATTGATGTTGTGTATGACAAGACCTACTCCTTGCTCGCAACCGCCTATGCCGCTGTGGTATGCTCCGGCACAGCCACACTCGAGACAGCCATGTTCGATGTGCCACAGGTGGTTTGCTACAGGGCCAACCCCGTATCGATTGCCATAGCGAAAGCCATTGTCAGCCACCGAATCAAATACATATCGCTGGTAAACCTAATAGCCGACAGCCCTATTGTTACCGAATTGATACAGGAAGACTTCAACCTCAGCCGCCTGGAGCGTGAGTTCCAGCTGATAACCAACGACTCGGCGAACCGCGAACGTATGCAGGGCGAATATTCCGACATGCGCACATTGCTCGGCGACGGCGGAGCCTCACAACGTACTGCCGAAGAAATAATCTCTCTCCTAAAATGAAACGCCTGCTGCTCATACTAACCCTACTGCTTACATGCCTCAGCGCCAACGCCGACCGCGTACGCGTTCGCCTATTCACCAACAACACCATACGGACCCTGAACATATCGTTCGACCTAGGCTACTATAACCTTTACGCCGACGACACCCTCCTGCTCGAAGATATGGTTGGTGAAGGACGCTCGGTGCTTGTACGGGTCGAAGACAAGATGCTACACGTCTCGGTAAACGACGATGATTACGGGCGTTTCAACAACATACGCCTCGAAGCCACAGATACCGCCTGCATACTCTGTATCAATCCCGAAGGGTGCAAGCAACGCACATACGAGGGCAACCTCGAAGTAAACCTTCCGCCAAGCGGCAACATGCAACTGGTGGGCGACGTGGAATTCGAGACATACATTGCTGGTGTGGTGCAAAGCGAGATCTATGGTCAGCAAAGCGATATATTCCGCATACAAGCCATCATAAGCCGTACTTGGGCATTGCGTAACCTCGGCAAACATAAGACCGACGGCTACAACTTCTGCGACGGCGTACATTGCCAGGCATATCTCAACCGTTGCATCCGTCCCGATATTATGCTCGGTGTCATCAGGAGCAGCGGTGAAACGCTGGTCGACACCGCAGGCAACCTTATCGAGACTCCGTTTCACAGCAATTCTGGCGGACAAACCGCCAATTCGGAGGATGTTTGGCGCACCGCTCTGCCCTATCTTCGCTCGGTCGAGGACACATTCTCCTATGCAATGCGGCAAACCGACTGGGTGAAGACCATAAGTCTAGACAAGTGGCTCGGGTATTTCTCCCGTACACACAAACTAAATACCGCCGACAGCGCTGTGCGCGACTCTCTTCTCCACTTCGCGCAACCCCAGCGGAAAGTCCGCATCGAAGGCATTCCCCTTACCCGTGTAAGAACCGACTTTCAGTTGAAATCAACATTTTTCTCGGTTGAATTGGACAGTATCCACAACAATGTAGTACTCCATGGCCACGGTTACGGCCATGGTGTTGGTCTCTCACAGGAGGGTGCCATACGCATGGTAGGCCTTGGCATCTCCTACGACAGCATCCTGCGCCATTATTACACCGGCGCCCAACTGAGCCACGATCCTTCGGCAAGTTCGGCTTATGTGGCTCAATATGCCGACCGTATAGCCCTTATCATCGAGGAAGACAAGAACAGCAAGACCCAAGTCAAGTCGAAAAAAGACGACTGGTTGGGGCGCCTGTTCCGCTTGCGCGACCGTGAAGAGCGCGAAGAAATCTATATCGAAGAGCAACAGGACAACGAACAGGATTGGGAATATGAATGGTAACACATGAAAAACATTTATAGAATGAAGAAAATAATACTGATTATCACATCGCTAATACTCTTTGGAGGCATCAATGCCCAAGTGAAATGGCATACCATCGAGGAGGCATCAACGGCTAACATTGGTAACCAGATGTATTTTGTGGACTTCTACACCTCCTGGTGTGGCTACTGCAAAAAAATGGACCGCGAGACTTTCAGCGACCCCACCGTGGCGAAAATCCTCAACCGGTACTTCTATCCCGTGAAATTCAACGCCGAGGGGAACAACACATTCACATGGAAGGGGCAGACCTACCGGCCCGCTTCTGGCGGGAAGAACAAAGCACATGAGTTTGCACGCGGAGTGCAAGGCTACCCCACCTTCGTGCTCTACCGTGCCGATGGGACTCCGCTCCAGGCCATACCCGGATACTCGCCGGCAAACGAATTCATCGTAATTCTCTGGTATTTTGCCAGCGGAGACTGCGACAAATACCCATTCGAACGCTACAAACAGATGTTCGACAAGGAGATTCGCCCGTCAATGGAAAAAGAACTGAAATAATCATCACACTATGGGACTTTTCAGCCGTAAAGACAAGAACGAAGAACGCCAGACCCTCGACAACGGCCTGGCTAAAACCAAAGAGAGTTTCTTCCAAAAACTCACCAAGAGCATTTTGGGAAAATCCAGCGTCGACGACGATGTGCTCGACAACCTCGAAGAGACCCTTATCACCAGCGATGTGGGAGTGGAAACCACTCTCAAGGTGATTGAGAAGCTCCAGGAGCGCATCAAACGCGACAAATATATCTCCACCTCCGAGCTCAATTCCATCCTTCGGGCCGAGATTGCTCAACTTCTGCGCCAGGCGCCATCGCCCAATTTCCCGGCCGATTTCAGAAGTCCGCTCCCAAAGAAGCCATACGTCATACTGGTGGTTGGTGTGAACGGTGTCGGCAAGACCACAACAATTGCAAAATTGGCCTACCGCTACAAAGAGGCCGGACGGCAGGTGATGCTGGGTGCCGCTGACACATTCCGCGCCGCCGCAGTCGAACAGCTCCAGCTTTGGGCCGACCGTGTGGGAGTTCCCATCGTCCAGCAAGGCATGAATGCCGACCCAGCATCGGTAGCTTATGACACCCTGCAGAGCGCTATGGCAAAGGGAAGCGACGTGGTTATCATCGATACCGCCGGCCGCCTGCATAACAAGGTGGGACTTATGAACGAGCTTACCAAGATCCGCAAAGTGATGCAGAAACTGGTACCCGATGCTCCGCATGAGGTACTGCTGGTGCTCGACGCCTCGACCGGGCAGAACGCCATCGAGCAGGCACGCCAATTCACCGAGGCCACCGACGTCAATGCTCTGGCCCTTACCAAGCTCGACGGCACTGCCAAAGGCGGCGTAATCATAGGCATTTCCGATCAATTCCACGTGCCGGTGCGCTACATCGGCTTGGGCGAGAAGATGACCGACCTCCAGATGTTCAATCCAAACGAGTTTGTCGACTCCTTGTTTGACTAAATGAAAATCAACATCATCACCCTCGGCTGCTCGAAAAACACTGTCGACAGCGAGAACCTTGCCGGCGGCCTCCAATCCGCCGGACATACTGTGTACTTCGACCGCCAACAGAACGACTGCGACGCTGTAATCGTCAACACCTGTGGCTTTATCGGCGATGCCAAAGAAGAGAGTATCAATACCATACTGCAACAAATCGACATCAAGACCCGTGGCCGCCGCGCCCGTCGTCTGGTTGTTTGCGGCTGTCTGGTGGAGCGCTACCGCAAAGAGCTCCAAGCCGAGATGCCTGAAGTGGATGCTTGGTATGGTGTCCACGAATGGGAGAATATCATCGCCGACCTTCTGACCGGCGAGACCGCAACTCAACGCGAACCCAGACTGATTTCAACACCCTCGCATTATGCTTATCTAAAGATAGCTGAAGGCTGCAACCGCACATGCTCCTATTGCGCCATACCGCTTATCCGTGGCGCACATCACTCACGCACCATCGAAGACATCGTCGACGAGGCCAAACGGCTTGTAGCTAGCGGAGTGAAGGAACTCATAGTAATCAGCCAGGATACCACCTACTATGGCCTTGATATCTACCACCGCCGCGCTTTGGGCGACCTTCTCAACCGCCTTGCCACCGAAAGCGGCGCCCCATGGATACGCCTGCACTACACATACCCTGCCTCATTCCCCGAGGATGCCATAGAGGCCATTGCCCGCCACGACAACATCTGCAACTATATAGACATTCCCCTGCAACATATCAACTCAGGCGTACTTCGCTCGATGCAGCGCGGCATCGACCGCGAAGGCACCCTTGCACTGCTCGACAAGTTCCGGGCAGCCCTGCCTGACGCCGCCATCCGTACCACCCTCATTGTGGGCTACCCCGGCGAGACGGAATCGGCTTTTGAGGAGTTGAAAGAGTTTGTGCGACAGGCACGCTTCGACCGCATGGGCTGCTTCGCCTACTCACCCGAGGAGGGAACTCCGGCCGAAACCCTCGGCGACCCAGTGCCCGACGAGGAAAAGCAACGCCGTGTCAGCGAACTTATGGCCGTGCAGGAACAGATATCGCTCGAGAAAAACCAAGCCAAGGTTGGCCACACCTACCGCTGTATTGTCGACCGTATGGAGGGCGACTACCTCGTCGGCCGCACAGAGTACGACAGCCCCGAAGTCGACGACGAGGTGCTTATTACCAGCCATCGCCGCGGAGTGCGTCCTGGCGACTTTGTCAACGTGCGCATCACCCAGGCTATGGAGAACGACCTTATGGGAGAACTTGTGGAATGAAGCACCTGGAAGACACCATAAAAGCCACCATGGCTGTAACACTGCTCCTGTTGCTACCGCTTTCCATCTCCGCCCAAGACACCACCTACCGCCTCGACGAAGTCCAGGTCAGCGGCCAGCAAGCGCCGAAGACCCTACGTACCGTGGCGCCCACCCAGGTTGTCGACGCCGAAAAAATCGAACAGCAAGGGGCACTGCAGCTGAGCGATGCCGTGCGGCAGATGGCCGGTGTAACCCTCAAGGACTATGGCGGTATCGGCGGCATCAAGACAGTGTCAGCACGTGGATTGGGCAGCCAATTCTCTACCCTCACCATCGACGGCATTCCGGTCGACGACGCCCAGAACGGACAGGTCGACCTCGGGCGCTACCTTCTGGGCGGCGCCGCCTACGTAAGCCTCAGCCACGGCGGCCCGCAGGGGTTGCACACCGCCCGCGCCTACGCCGCCGGCAATGTGCTCGATCTTGCAACCGCCGAGCCCTCGTTCTTCCTTGCCGAACGCACCAACCTAAAAGCCTCGATGCAACTGGGCTCGTTCGGCATGATGTCGCCTGCGCTGCAATGGGAGCAGCGATGGAACCGGAAGCTTAAATCGTCGGTTTGGATCAACTATCTTAAAAGCGACGGGGACTACCCCTTCACCCTCTACTATACCGCCTCGCACAGCGACAGCAGTAGCCGTGAAATCCGCCGCCACTCGGCCATGCAGATGTTCACCGCCGATGCCTCGGCCTTCTACACCATCGACTCACTCAGCCGCCTGACAGCCAAGGTGCACTATATGCGTGGAAGCCACCAACTGCCCGGCCCCGTACAGTTCTACCGGCAGGCCATCAGCGCCGAGAGCACCAACGAAGAGGTGGCTTTCGCACAAGCCAAATGGAGCCGAAGGAGCGGCCGCTGGACATTGCAGCTCATCGGCAAAGGGCAATACCTCTTCGACCGATACGAAGACTCGGCCAGCGTGCAAACTGCCGGCGGATACCTTGTCAACGAATACCTGCAGCACGAAGCCTATCTCAGCGCCAGTGCCAAGATGGAAGCCACCCGGTGGCTCGACCTGAACATGGCCGCTGACGGGAGCATCAGCCACCTTTCGAGCAACCTCGCCCAGCGCAACGACGTGTCGCGCAGCAATCTTATGGCCGTCATCGCTGCCCGCGCCCATGGGAAGCACGCCGAACTCGACGCCCACATTCTGGCCTCGTCGGTTGAAGACCATGTGGCCGATCTTGACACCAACCCCGCCTTCCGCCGCCTCTCGCCCTACGCCGGCCTTATGTACACCATCGGCAGCACTACCCTGCGGGCTTTCTACAAGGAGAGTTTCCGCGCGCCGAACTTCAGCGAACTCTATTTCTTCAGCATACCGCGCGACCTGCGTCCCGAGCATGCACGCCAGGTGGGCATCGGCGCCACCCACGCCTCCGAGCACCTGAGCAGCACTGTCGACGCATACCTCAACAATGTTAGCGACAAGATTGTGGCCGTACCAACCCAGAGCATGTTCCTCTGGAGCATGCAGAACGTGGGCAAAGTGGAAATACTGGGCCTAGATGCAACCCTGAACTCGTCGTTCAACATCCGCCAGACGACACTCGACATCAACCTCACCTACACCTATCAACGCGCCCTCGACCGAACCAATCCCGACGACCCCTACGACAAAACCTACGGCCACCAGATAGCCTACACCCCACGCCATTCAGGCGGCGGCAACATCCGTTGGGAGAACCCCTGGGTAAACCTCGGAGCGCAAGCCATGTTTGTGGGCGAACGCTACAGCCGCATGCAGAACAGCGAGCGCACCTGGATGCCGGCCTACTGCGACCTGGGCCTCACTGCCGACCGGCGTTTCGATACACGCCTCGGCACCATGACGGTACGCCTGCAGGTGCTCAACCTGCTCGACGTGCAGTACGAGGTGGTACGTTCCTACCCCATGATGGGCCGCAACTACCGTTTGAAAATAATCTATGAATTCTAGCATACTATGAAAAAGACAGCCTTCATTCTCGGCATGGCGCTTCTCGCCACCGCCTGCATCGACGAACCCTATATCCCCGACACCCCCGACGACAGCACCCAGACCGACAACGGCCCGCACGCGCTGGTGCTCTGCGAAGGTTCGTGGGGCAGCAACGACGCCTCGCTGGCGCGTATTTCGCTCGGCAATGGTGCGATCGACAACGAATGGTTCGAGGTGGCCAACGGCCGTGGCCTCGGCGATGTGGCGCAGGACATGGTGGTCTATGGCTCGAAAGCCTATATCACGGTAACCTTCTCGAACAGCCTCGAGGTGGTCGACACAGCCACCGGGCGCTCCGAACGCCACCCGATGGGCGATTCTCATCCCCGCTATATCACCGCCGACGGCAGCCGCCTGTTCGTCAGCTGCTATGTGGGACACAAAGTGATGGTCTACGACACTGCCGACCTCGACCAGCCCGTGGCCGAATTGCCGCTTGGCGACTTCCAGCCCGAAGGGGTGTGCACAGCCGCAGGCCGCCTGTTCGTAGCCAGCTCGTGGATCCAGGAGCAGAACCAGAACTACACCTATGACAGCCTCGTCTATGTGTTTGACCTGGCAACACTCACCCTCGACACCACCCTCGTTGCGGGCATCAATCCGCAGATGACCGTTGCTTTCGGCAACAGCGTGGCTGTGAATTATAACGGCAACTACACTCCCGGAAGCGCCGGCTGCGCCATTATCGACGCCAACACCCTCGCCGTCACCCAGCTTGGACGCACCGCCACCGGCATGACAGCCGCGGGAGGCGCCCTCTATGGCTTCTCGCGCGAAGGGTACAGCGCAACCTCGACTGCCACCTACTGGCGCTACGACGGCTCGTCGTTCGCCGACATCAACGTCGGGGTGAACACCCCATACTCCATCAGCGCCGACGCCGCAGGCAACATCTATGTTACCACCGACGGCAACTATGTCGCCGCCGGCGACGTGCTCTGCCTGGCACCCGACGGCACCCTACGCTGGCGCAGCGAGGCCGGCATACTGCCCAAGAAGGTTTTGGCCCTGGGCGAATAAAAAACCTACGCGGAGAAAATCTCCGCGCAGGCCAAAACAAAAGCGTATGAAAAAATTTACTTTCCTAAAGTTTATTTCTTCTTGAGGTATTCCTGCACATTGTCCGAAGGAACGATTTCTTCCTGGAAGGTGTAGGCGCCGGTCTTCTCGGAGCGGACCATGCGGATCACTTTTGCAAAACTCTTACCGGTCGAGGTCTTAAGGGTAGCAACAACTTTCTTTGCCATAGTCTACTTTCTCCTATTTTACTTGATTTCTTTGTGAACGGTCATTTTCTTCAAGAAGGGGTTGTACTTCTTGAGCTCCAGGCGCTCCGGAGTGTTCTTTTTGTTCTTGGTGGTGATGTAACGGCTCATGCCGGGGACACCGCTGTTCTTCTGCTCGGTGCACTCAAGGATAACCTGCACACGTGCGTCTTTATTTTTCTTTGCCATATCGTTATTGTTTTTCTATCGTTAAACATCTGATACCTAATAGGAAAGGAGCATCAACAATTCACTTTTAGGCACTCAAATCGGCTGCAAAGATACAACCTTTTTTGAAACTGGCAAAATTTTTCTTAAGATTTTGTCTTTTTTAAACCCACCACCTCCTCCCGACCCCGAGGGCTGTTTTTCGACAGATGTTCGGTAGTTCTTCGATAGTTCTTCGATTCAAATCGAAGAACAATCGAAGAACGATCGAAGAACAATCGAAGAACAATCGAAGAACGGTGGTAGTTGATAGGTAGAGGATAGGTTGAAGATATGGTTTTGAGGGCTCTACGGAGGGGGTATGAGGGCAGGTGTTGATAAATATATTTTGCGCGTTAAAATATTTTATATATCTTTGCAGTTGAATTAAGAAATTCTCGAACTATGCAATACGAACGACCCGACGTCGCCTCGATTGGCGAGAAATATATTGATATTGAGAAGATTCTGGCCGCAAAACGGGTTCGCATCCCGCGCTGGACGGTGCGCATGCTCGAGCGTTTGCTCCATGTACCCGACCTCAACCAGGGCATCTACCTCAACCGTGAATACTTCGGGCTGGACTTTGTTCATAAGTTCCTCGAGGGAAGCGACCCGCAAGATTTGAACATCACGATAAAGAGCGTGGGCGAAAGCCAGATTCCCACCGACGGCAACCCGATGATCGTGGGCAACCACCCCCTGGGCGGCCCCGACGGGCTGGCGCTGATGGGCGCCGTGGGACGCGTGAGGCAGGATATCAAGTTCCCGGTGAACGACTTCCTGCTCTACCTGCCGGGCCTCCGCGAGCTGTTCTTCCCCATCGACAAGGTGAACCGCAGCCGCGCCCTTGCCAGCCTCGAGGAGGCTTTCGCGGCACCGGGCTCGCTGCTCTACTTCCCCGCCGGCCTCTGTTCGCGGCTGCAGAAAGGCGAGATACGCGACCTGGAATGGAAGGCCACGTTCATCAAGAAAGCTGTACGATACCAGCGCGACATAGTGCCCGTGTTCACCGACGCCCGCAATCGCATGCGCTTCTACCGGCTGGCCAACCTCAGGAAACGCCTCGGAGTGAAGTTCAACTTCGAGATGGCCTTGCTGCCGGCCGAGATGTATGCCCAGCGCGACAAGACCTTCGTCCTCACTTTCGGCAAGCCCATCCCCTGGCAGACGTTCGACAACCGCCACACCACGGCCGAATGGGCACAGATGGTGAAAGAGCACGTCTATAAACTGAAAGACAACCCACAAGCAACATTCGAAGCATGAAAGACCTCTCGTACATAGCACCGCCCGTCGACCGGGAACTGATCAAGAAAGAACTGAAGCAGAAGCATTTCCTCCGTATGACCAACCGAGGAAACAAGGAAATATACATCACCACAGCCCACCTCTCGCCCAATATCATGCGCGAGATAGGGCGACTGCGCGAACTGAGCTTCGCCTCGGAAGGCGGCGGTACCGGCAAGGAGGTGGATATCGACGAATACGACACCCTCCCCGACCCCTACTGCTGCAAACAGCTCTTCGTGTGGAACACTGAAGACGAGGAGATTGTGGGCGGCTACCGCTTCGCCCACGGCAGCACGATGATGGAGCGACCCGACGGTTCGATCGTCACCCCCACGTCGGAACACTACCAGTTCAGCCAGGAATTCCTCGACAACTACCTGCCCTACACAGTCGAACTGGGCCGCGCCTTCGTACAGCCCGCCTACCAGCCTGGATACAACCTCAGCAAAGGCCTCTACTCGCTCGACAACCTCTGGGACGGCCTCGGGGCTCTGATACTCGAAATCCCAGAGACACGCTACTTCCTCGGCAAGATTACCATCTACGACACGATGGACACCGAGGCGCGCGACATGATCCTCTTCTTCTACAAGAAGTATTTCCCCGACCCAGACGGCCTGATGTGGCCCTACGAGCCGACCGTCATCGAGACCGACTACAACAAACTGAACAAACTATTCAACGGACGCAACTACAAGGAGGACTACCAGATACTGCTCCACGCTGTCCGCGCACGTGGCTGTACAGTTCCCTCGCTGGTGAACGCCTATATGAACCTCAGCAGCACGATGCGCTACTTCGGCACCTGCCCCGACCACGGCCTGCCCGGCACCAACGGCATCGGCATCCTTATCACCCTCAAGGACATCAACGACGACAAACGCTCGCGTCACATGGACTCCTACAGCAGCAAGAACCCGAAATTCGACCGTCGCCGCCTGTTCCGCATCAATATGCAGCGCCTCCCTTGGTGGAAAAACACCAGCGACCAGGAGCGGCAGGACCTTATGGAGCTGAAAGCCATGAGCGAAAAGCAGCATGAGCAACGCAACCTCCTGCAGCGCGAAATCGAGAATTTCCGCAGCCGTCGCCGCAACAAGAAAGGAAACAACTGATGATTATCCGCAGCGCCGTATTCACCGTAAGCAGTCCGTCCTACGCCAAATGCCCGCAGGACAGGCGTCCCGAATACGCATTTATCGGGCGCAGCAACGTCGGAAAGTCGTCGCTCATCAATATGCTCACCGGCGTGAAAGGGCTCGCCAAAACCAGCGGCCGCCCTGGAAAGACGCAGCTGATCAACCACTTCCTGATAAACAACGAGTGGTATCTTGTCGACCTGCCCGGCTACGGCTACGCCCGCACCTCGAAGACCTCGCGCGAAAAATGGGGCAAGATGATGCGTGATTACTTCCTCAACCGCGAACAGCTCACCAACACCTATGTGCTTGTCGACAGCCGAATCCCTCCGCAACGCATCGACCTGGAGTTCATTGAGTTTCTCGGCTCCAACGGCGTGCCTCTCACAATCGTCTTCACCAAGACCGACAAAGAGAAGCAACGCGAGGTGATGGGAAACATTCGCCTGCTGAAACAGGAACTGAAAAAAATGTGGGAGGAGCTGCCGCCAATGCTGCTCACCTCCTCGCTCACGGGCTACGGCCGCGATGCCCTGCTTGATCAAATAGAAACAATAAACCAAAGCCTTACGCAATGAAACGTACGCTCCTTACCATAGCCCTCTGGGCCGCATCATTCCTCACGGTTCCGCTGCTTGCACAAAGCACCGCCGACCTCGAGAAACTGGTAAACGAAACCCACCGCAGCGCCGGCATGCAGCACAGCACACTGTCGGTATGCGTATACAATGTGCGGCAGAACAAGCCCATATACAGCCACAATGCCGAATTGTCGATGATTCCCGCATCGGTCGAAAAGCTCTACACCACGGGTGTCGGCTTCGCCCGGCTCGGTTCCAACTTCCGCTTCACCACCAAGGTATCCATGCGCGGAAATGTCGACCGCGACGGCGTGCTGCATGGAAATATCTATATTATGGGCGGCGGCGACCCGCTGCTGGGTTCCTACCGCTACCGCCAAACGACACCCGACTCGCTGTTCGACGGCTGGATGCGCGCCATCAAACGCAAAGGGGTGCGCCGCATCGACGGCCGCGTATGCTATAATATCACCATCTTCGACGAGCAGCAGTTGCACGACACCTGGCAGTGGGGCGACGTGGGTAACTACTATGGCGCCGGCGTGAGCGGTCTCAACTTCCACGAAAACATGTTCTTCGTCTATTTCAACGCCGGTAACCGTCTCGGCTTCCCCGCCACAGCCACCAGCATCAAGCCAAAGAGCCTCGAAGTGCACGGTATATGCGAAGTTACCACCGCAGCCGAAACCACCGGCGACAATGTTACCATCTACGGCTCGCCCACCGGCAAAGAACGCCTCTATCGCGGCACCGTGCCCCTCGGGAAACAGAACTTTGCCGTCCGCGGCGCTATGCCCAATCCTGCCAAAAGCTGCGCCGACCTCTTTTCGGCCTACCTCCGTACGCACGGTATCGGCATCTCATCAAACTCCATACAGGTCTACACTCAGCCCGACAGCCTGCGCTCGGTGGTAGACCAATACAGTTCGGAATACTACACCATAGCGCAGTATACCAACCTCACATCCAACAACATCTACGCCGAAAGCATCTTCAAATACCTTGGCTACAGAAAGTTCGGCATTGGAACCTTCGACAACGGCAGTCGGGCGGTGATGGATTACTTCAAGGACAAGGGGCTCGCGACAGGAGGTGTACGCATCGTTGACGGCAGCGGCCTCTCGCGTTGTAACGCCACCACAGCCGACTTTATGTGCCGATACCTGAACGTGCTATCGAAAGAGGATTTCTACGACGATTTCGTCCAGTCGCTGGCCAAGGTCGGCGAAAGCGGCACAGCCAAGAACCTGCTGCCCAACCTGCCCAGCGGCATCACCGTACGCGTCAAGACCGGCACCATGGATGGCGTAAAGGCATACGCCGGATATATTACCACCGCACGTGGCGAAATCCTCTCATTCTGCATCATGAGCAACGGACACGACTGCTCCTCGCAAGAGGCAGCCGCTAAGCTAAACAAGATACTCTACAAGATAGCCACCATGTACTAAACAAGAAAAGCCCCGCACTTCGCAATGCGGGGCTTTTTTGTAGTATATCACTGACTTCCTGCGCGGCGGCAAGCCGCCGCGCAGGAATGTTGTCCAGAGGTTATTTCTTCTGCCAACGCTTGAGCGTGGGGAAGTACTGGCGGAGTTGCTCGCGGTACTCGTCGGCGGTGAGGTTCAGGCCGGTGTTCTTGTTGAACTCGTCGACGAACTGCACGCAGACCTCTATCATCTCGTCCAT
>ONYC01000116.1 GCA_900321975.1 uncultured Bacteroidales bacterium | reverse complement strand
ATCGAGGTGATTGCGTTATGCAATGAACTCCGAGACAAGGGCGAGTATGTCATGTCGAAACAAATCTTAAGAGCAGGAACAAGCATCGGCGCCAATTACTGTGAAGCATTGGGCTCTGAAAGTCCGCAAGATTTCGTCCACAAGCTCTCCATCTCACTCAAAGAAGCCAATGAAACCTACTTTTGGCTTGACATACTCCACACAAGTGGGTATGTTGACACCGATAGGTTCGACACCCTGAAAGCCCAGCTTGAGGAGATATACAAAATGATGAACTCCGCCTCAATCACAGTCAAAAAACGTAACAACATACTAACGCAATAACACATTAACACAATAACGCAATAGCATCAGCTCCTGTAGTTCAATGGATAGAATAGAGGTTTCCTAAACCTTTGATCAGGGTTCGATTCCCTGCGGGAGTACAAAACAACGACAACCATCCACCGAGCACCGTCACCGCGGTGCTTTTTTTATGCCCATTCTCCGGCGATATTTCAACGCTCCTTCGGTGATCCTAGTCGGCCAAGCCGACGGCATACCTCATCAAGATTGCCTTTTTCGCCCCTTCTTTACTCCCTATTTATGGGTTCTTTCATCTTATTTGATAGCCGCAATTTGGTAGATAAGAAAATGTTTTGTATATTTGCAGGTGTAAATATAGCAGAAATAGATACGTATAAATAAGAAAAACAGAGAAATAGTAAAGTAGAACATCCTTGATTAAGCTGAGGATACCGAATTAGCACTTCATACACTTTCAGCAATCAGGCGATACACGGGTGTTCGCGCTAACACGTAGGGCGTGAACTGTGATTGTTGTCTGATTGGTCGTGCTAAACCAAGGTATCCCAATCGCATCCACGCCCTCTTTTAGAAACAAAGAGGGCTTTTTCTTTGTCCAAAAAAGAAGAAAAAGGTTTGTATTGCAGAGAAAGAATGAAGGATATGAACTATAAATAAAAAAGATATGACAGAAAACCAAAAAGAACAAATCATTGAAAGCGGAAAAGACTTTTTTCGAACGATCATAGTGCCGAACCATCTGAAAAATTTGCAGAAGTTACGACTAAAAGACTTTACCATTAACCCTTTTTTGGTTAATTATTTAGCATCTTTTCTATGCGGTAATACGGAACCTGAATCAATAGCGAAAGCTCTTGTTTATCCCAGAATACTTGGTACCAGTATTACTACCAGTTTTGGGCAACATACACAGAAATTAGTATCGAATCTTGTGGCACATGCAGGTGCTGCTTCGGGAATTGATGGAATAGACATCGAGTTCATTGATGCAATTGATGGGCGTAGAAAATATTGCCAATGTAAAGCTGGTCCCAATACTATTAATTATGATGATAAGGCAACCATCTCTAACCACTTTATGCATTTACAACACAAGGCTAGAGTTGATGGACTGCCGATTCAATTAAATGACATGATAGTCGGTGTACTTTATGGAGATAGATCTGAATTGTCGGATCATTACAAGAAAATAGAAGAGAACACTTGTCCAGTGTATTGTGGAGCTGAATTCTGGGAGCATGTGACTGGTGACAGAAACTTTTATCATCGATTGACAAAAGCTTTCGGTGAAGTTGTGGAAGAGGATGGTGTTGATGCACGAATACATCTTTCTGAAAAAATAGAGGAATTAGCTAATGAAATAAGAGAAAAAGGCGGTATCTGATGAGAACTTTTTTATCTACATCTAATTTAGCTGACCTGCTTGGCACATCCATCGCCACCACACAAAGGTGGGGCGAAACGGGAATGTACCCATATCATTCGCACAATGGAAAGATGGGGTTCTATATGGAGGAACTGACCGATGTAGAACCTGTCCAGAGGATGCTCAACAGCAAGTGGGAAGAAGAAATGCATGTCACGCCTCTCCGCGATTTCACCTCGCTGGAGCTGTTCGCTGGAGCGGGAGGATTGGCGTTGGGTATGCACTTCGCAGGATTCCGCCATATTCTTCTGAATGAGATTGATCCAATGGCTTCGGAAACCCTGCGCTTGAATCGTCCCGATTGGAATGTGCTGGAGGGTGACGTCCACAAGGTGGATTTCACTCCATTGAAAGGCTTGGTAGATTTTGTTTCGGGAGGATTTCCCTGTCAGGCTTTCTCATACGCCGGAAAGAAGGGCGGTTTGAACGATACCAGAGGAACGTTGTTCTTTGAGCTTGCACGTGCCGTCAAAGAGATACAGCCAAAGGTCTTTATGGGAGAGAACGTGAAAGGCCTCCTTTCTCATGATGACGGCAGAACGCTTGATGTCATCCGCAATGCTATTGCTGAGTTGGGTTATACTTTAGTTGAACCCCGCGTGTTGAAGGCTGTTATGTATCAGGTTCCGCAAAAGAGGGAACGACTTATACTGGTTGCCATTCGCAATGATATTGCTCCCTACGTTGAGTTCCATTGGCCTGCTCCATACAAGAGAATCATGACCCTTAGAGATGCCTTCTTCAAGGGTAAGCTATACAAAAAAGATGTTCCCGAATCGGAAGGACAGACCTATCCCGAGAAGAAACGTAGGGTGCTTTCTATGGTACCCGAAGGCGGTGACTGGCGTGATTTGCCGGAAGATGTAGCCAAAGAATTTATGGGTGCCAGTTTCTATCTTGGTGGCGGTAAAACCGGAATGGCTCGACGTCTCTCAATGGACGAACCCTCTCTTACCCTCACTTGCGCACCCGCTCAGAAACAAACCGAACGTTGCCATCCAACAGAAACCCGCCCCCTGACTGTTCGCGAATATGCCCGCATTCAAACCTTCCCCGATGAATGGATGTTTGCAGGAACAGTTTCCGACCAATACAAACAAATTGGCAATGCGGTACCAGTAAACCTCTCGTATGCTATCGGACGTTCGCTGATAAGACTGTTCAATGATATTGACGCAAGAGAACACGAGAAAAGCCACTTCGATGAAGCTTATATGGTGGCAAAAAATATGATACCGCCGCAGTTGTTTCCCATCGACCTGTTTAGCTTGCAACAGACCCATCCCGATGAGATTGTCCACAACAGGCTCCGGAAAGCAAAATCCACAAGAGACAAATTATTGGATACATCGAAGAACGTTCTTGTCTCGTTGGTGACCAATGAAAATGTTGCTCCATACCTTGAACAGGACGCCAGAATATACTATACGGGCAAGGAGTTCCCTTCGACTGTAGAGTTGAATCACCTATACTACTTCATGCCCTACGTGAAGAAGAAAGGCATCCGTGACCTGTACCTCATCAAGGTTGCCCGTATTGGCTCCAAACATGAGGTTCAAGCCAAAGCCGACCCTAACGACCTGCGACTAGTTTTTGAGATTGAGTTCGTGAAGCAACTGTTTGATGACTACAAGCCCATCAATCTTGAAATCTGGCATGCGTTCACAGATACAAAACTGGATAAGGTCTTAGCCATGTAATCTCATGACTGACACGATGACACCGGAGCAGCGGCATAGGTGTATGTCGCATATCAAGGGCTCGGGGACGAAGCCGGAGCTGAAGGTGCGGCGGTGGCTGTGGAGTCATGGGTATAGGTATAGATTAAACGTCAAGAGTGTGCCGGGAAAGCCGGACATCGTGCTGCGGCCGTATAGGACGGCGATATTCGTCAACGGGTGCTTCTGGCATGGGCACGGGGTGACGGAGTCGCCGGTTCAAGGTTCAAGGTTAATGGTTCAAAGTTCAAGTTGCTGCAAGATTCCCTCTTCTAACCGCGAGTTCTGGGTCAACAAAATACGCCGCAACCAGGAGCGCGACCAAGAGAACTACCGCGTGCTGCAAGAGAACGGATGGCAGGTCATCATAATCTGGGAATGCCAGCTGAAAGCGTCGGTCATTGAGCACACCATGCGCGAGGTGGAGCTGCTGCTGAACGAGAACATGCTTTCGCTCTACCGCCACAAGCCTATCCCCTACGACACCGACGGGGACACCCCGCTCCCGAAAGCAGCGGAGGACGGTTCGGGGATGTGACCACCGTCCGCTAGCGGCGGACAATACGCGAAGTGCGCGAACCGCAGCGGAGGGTATAGACGCCGGCAGGCAGCATCTCGAGCGAGAGCCGCACGGTTCCGTGGATTGCACGGCTGAGCACCTCGCGACCAGACTGATCGATTATTTTCAACAGGCCGTCGCCGCAGACCGTCACAGCGTCGGTCGCGGGGTTGGGATAGACCTGCAGCCTTGCGGGCATCACCGGGGCGATTCCGACCGAAGGGGTACCTGTGGTGAGGATGACGCGGTACTGACGTGTAGTTGTGTTGTCCTCGGCCACCACATCGATGGTGACTACCACCGTCGTGTCGTCGACCGCCTCGCGGGCAATAGACACCTCGGCGTCCGCCACCTCGGCGACAGCACTCACATCAGCCTCAAGGTCATCGACTGACAGATAATACTCCATCGTTCCTTTGTCGAAACCCTCTACCGGCACACCTGCGACGGTTATGCCGCTGAGCCAGGCGCTGTAGATGAACTCGATATCGTCGATCGAGAGCGAATCGTTGGCGTCGCCGCCACCGGGAGTGGAATTGGTGGTGATATTGATAAGCATATAGTTGGCCGACGAACTGCCGTCATAGACAAACGGCACCTTTACCCGCTGCCACTGCATCGACGTGGCCGACGACGTAGTGCGGGTGAAACGGGCGACAGCCCGGCCGCAATACTTCGACTGCGTACCCTCGTCGTTCGGCGAGCGGAAGTCGTTGTCGCCGTGGAGGTAGGCCCCGATCTGGGCCTGCGAGCTGGCGGATCCGGCATAGAAGCTCACCCAGACCACCATCGAATCGGGCGTACCGGTAAACGGCTGGCAATGAGCGCTGTTCGAACGCTGGGTGTAATTATAGTTATCGCTGCTCGAAGCCGACATCGAACCGGCATGAATGCGTCCGGTGGTCATATTTCCGTTGGCCTTCACGCCGACAATCGACTTGGTATAGATAGTCAGGTAGCTGGAGCCCTGCGAGCCCGGACGGCCGCCATTGCGGTGGTAGTGGTGCGGCGCCGAGGCCAACGACGCGAAACTGCCTTCCGACGAAGCGAACGAGTTCCAATGCGTCGGCTCGGCCGTCGACGACGTGCCGTCCCATTGTTCAAAGCCCGGGTTAGGCAACTGATACTGAGCCATACAGCAGGCTCCGGCAATCAGCAGCGCGGCAGCAAAAACAATCCTTTTCATAGTTTCAACCATTAGTTTACTGCCCTAATAACGCACTGCCCTCCGGATTATTGCCCCCACCCTTCCGAAGCCCTGCCGGCGGGTTCGATTTTAACATTTCAAGGCCTTGAGAAGTTCCTCCAGAAGGGGCAATTTTAACATTTCGAAGCCTTCCGGAGCCCTTCCGACCCCGTATTGGAAATCAATCTGTTACAGCCATAAAATCGCACTTTACCTATTGATTATCAACAGCATACCACACAAGTGAATTTTTAACACCCACATACACAGCTCCTTAACTGCACCATGTCTTACTCCTCTCTTACTCCTCTCCTACCATTGTTTTTCTCAACAATTACAAAAATAAGAGATGATAAATCGAATAATCATTGATGATAGAATTTTAACAATTGGAAGACTTGGTTATGTTGCTTCCTAATCAGCATCCATTTCTTGCGCGCAACTCTTCCGTACAACATTTTTTTGGCCATGTCACTGAATTTGCGTACCTTTGCACCGCGAATTGCATCTGGAGAATGATAGCCTTTATTGATACCGAGGTAAGTGTACAATCAAAGAGAGTGCAGGACTACGGTGCCCTACGCGAAGATGGTGCCGTGCTGCATACCCACTCATCTTATGAGTTTCAGACTTTTGTGTCAAATTGCGAAACTATCTGCGGACATAACATCATCCAATTCGATCTTAAATATACGCCAATTACGGGCCGACACTCATTCGTTGACACACTTTACCTTTCCCCGCTACTATTCCCAAACAGACCTTACCACAGGCTTGTCAAAGACGACAAACTTCAGGTGGACGAATTGAACAATCCCGTAAACGATGCCCGTAAGGCCCGCGATCTTTTCTATGATGAGGTTGCTGCGTGGGGGAAACTGCCGTCAAAACGGAAAGAAATATTTTATCATCTGCTCCACGACGAAAAGGAATTCTCTGGTTTCTTCAGACACCTCGGGTATGCTCCAGCGCAACGTCCATTATTTGGCAGAATATTTTCCGCCACATCTCACCTTGCCCAACTGATTGCCGAAGAATACAGGGGAGACATCTGCAGCCACGCCGACATTGTTAGCATAGCCCGCCAATATCCTGTAGAACTAGCTTATGCACTAGCCATTATTGGGGCTTCCGATATGACAAGCATAACACCCGCATGGGTACAGCGCAACCATCCTAAGATAGCCAACGTAATGACCATCTTGCGCAATAACCCATGCGGAGAATGCGAGTATTGCAAACGAAAACTTGACGCACACTATGGGCTCAAGGAATTTTTCGGATTTGACAAGTTCCGTATCTTTGATGGCATACCAATGCAACAACAAGCAGTCGAGGCTGCCATACGAGGCGAGTCATTGCTAACCATATTCCCAACAGGAGGCGGCAAGAGCTTGACCTTCCAATTGCCCGCACTGATGGCCGGGCACAACATTCACGGCCTAACTGTGGTTATATCGCCACTGCTAAGCCTGATGAAAGACCAAGTGGACAATCTTGCAGCACGAGGAATCAGCGACGCAGTTACCATCAATGGATTGCTCGACCCGATTGAGCGCGCCAACGCCATACAACAAGTGTCGGAAGGCATCGCAAACATTCTCTACATAGCGCCGGAAATGCTCCGCAGCAAAACCATCGAGCGACTGCTGCTTGGACGGAACGTGGCTCGCTTTGTTATCGACGAGGCACACTGCTTCTCGGCTTGGGGGCAGGACTTCCGTCCTGACTATTTTTATATCGGAGACTTTATCCGACACTTGCAGGAACTGAAGCAACAGCAAAGTCCAATTCCCGTAAGCTGCTTTACTGCCACTGCAAAACAAAAGGTTATCTCAGATATATGCGACTATTTCAGACAAAAGCTTGGCATCGAACTGAATGTGCTTGCCGCCAAATCAGAGCGTAAGAACTTGAGATATTCGGTGATTCATGCCGATACGGACGAAAGCAAGTACAACCTATTGCGCTCTATTATTTTGGAGCACAAATGCCCTACAATCGTCTATGTCAGCCGAACCAAACGCACTCGCGACATATCCTCACATCTATGTGCCGACGGAATTCCTGCGCTGCCATTCAACGGCAAAATGGAATCCGACGAAAAGATTCGCAATCAAAACGCCTTTATGAGCGGAGAGGTACAAGTGATTGTCGCCACCTCGGCATTTGGCATGGGGGTGGACAAAAGTGACGTTGGATTAGTGGTTCATTTCGATATAAGCGACTCGCTTGAAAGCTACATACAAGAAGCCGGACGCGCAGGCCGTGATCCACAAATGGAGGCAAAATGCTATGTACTATACTCAGACGACGACCTTGACAAGCACTTTATACTACTAAACCAAACCAAGCTATCAATCAGCGAAATCCAGCAGGTTTGGAAGGTAATCAAAGATATGACACCGCAACAGCCTACAATTGGCTGTTCGGCACTCGATATTGCACGCAAAGCCGGTTGGCTCGAAGACAAGAACGACGTGGAGACTCGTGTCAAAGCGGCAATAGCTACATTGGAAAATGCCGGCTTCATTGAAAGGGGTAGCAATACGCCACATGTATTCGCGACCAGTATCACCGTGAGGAATATGGACGAGGCCTACCAACGCCTTTCCAAGTCGGCTTTATTTGACGAATCGACACGAGAAGATGCGGTACGAATAATCCGTTCACTCATAAGCCGCCGCGCTACAACAGAGAACAGCTACGCGGCAGAAAGCCGCATCGACTACTTGGCCGACATCCTGGGTCTTAACAAAGAAACAGTAATACGCAATGTAAATCTGATGCGACAAGACGGGTTGCTTGCGGACTGTCAAGACATGCAAGCACAACCACCGAAGACAAACACCCTGCGCGAATTGAACAAATCATTGCAGCTGGAACAGTTTATCCTGAGCCAACTTGGCAATGGAAGCCTCGAGCTGAACTATAAAGAGTTGAACGAAAAAGCGCAATCGGAAGGATTATCCTTCTGCACCATAAAACGAATCAAGACATTACTCCATTTCTTACGTATAAAAGGTTATGTAAACAAAGAGGAAAATGCATCCGCTGGCAGCATTAAACTATGCCTGCTATCTACCCCAGACAAAACCATACACCGTTTTGAAAGAAGATCTGACTTATGCAGATTCGTTGTTACAACTCTTGGAAAATCCTCTTCTCGCCAAAAAAATGCAGATAAAAATCCCGACGCACAAAACAATATCATTTCATTCTCATTAGTTGAACTACTGCAACAATACAACGCTTCAAAGCTGGAGTTAAGCGAAGCACCTTCCATCACGGACATGGAAGAAGCCTTGCTGTATCTGAGCAAAACCGAACTATTGAAACTTGAAGGTGGATTCCTAGTCATCTACAACACAATGCAAATCAAGCGTAAAGTAGAACGCAAACAATGGTTTGGCAAGGAACAATACCGCCTGCTTGATGAGTTCTACAAGCAACGCATACAACAAATCCATATTGTTGGCGAATATGCCAACCTTATGGTACGCGACTACAATGCTGCACTACAATACGTGAACGACTATTTCCTAATAGACTTCAAAACATTTATATCCAAATATTTCAAGGGCGATCGAAAAACGGAAATAAACAAGAATATCACACCAGCCAAATACCGAAAGATATTCGGTGGTTTATCTCCAAAACAATTGAGTATTATTGAAGACAATCAATCAAAATACATAGTTGTCGCCGCAGGTCCAGGCAGCGGAAAAACACGTGTATTAGTCCATAAGTTGGCCTCCCTACTTTTGCTCGAAGATGTCAAACATGAACAACTGCTGATGCTTACATTTTCGCGTGCAGCCGCCACCGAATTCAAATCGCGTCTTATGAACTTAGTGGGCAATGCAGCACACTTCGTTGATATTATGACCTTCCATTCATATAGTTTTGACTTGTTGGGAAAACTTGGCTCACTGGAAGAAGCTGACAGTGTAGTGCGCCGTGCAGCAGAAATGATAGAAAACGGAGAGGTCGAAGCCTCAAAAATAGCCAAAAATGTACTTGTTATAGACGAAGCACAAGACATGGGGGATGACGACTACCGACTGGTACAGGCACTGATGCACCGAAACGAGGAGATGCGGGTAATTGCTGTTGGCGACGATGACCAAAATATATATGCTTTCCGTGGAAGTGATTCATCTCACTTAAAATCTCTTATCGCAGACCATAATGCCACATTCTACGAAATGACCGACAACTACCGTTCTGACAAGGCCATTGTAGAATATGCGAACCGTTTCGTACAACGCATTCCCAACCGTATGAAACACACTCCTATCAAAGCTGTTTCCGGCAAAAATGGCAACGTGATAATTAATAGCGCGATTAACCTTGACAATTTCAAGGACAAGATTAGTGGTAGCACCGCAATACTCACCCGCACCAACGAACAAGCGTTGCAAGTTGCCTATCTTCTCGAGAAACAAGGTCTACATGCAATACTGGTGAAATCCAACAGCGGCTTCCGGTTTATAAACCTCGCCGAAGTGAAATATTTCGTGAAGCACCTCAACGGAGATGGCACAACTATATCAAAAGAGCAATGGGATGATGCTAAAATACGAACTTGCCAGGTTTATGCTTCGAGCCGCATACTGCCTTTCCTTAAACGGTTTTGGTACGATTACGAAAGAATAAATAGTACGATATATCGCAGTGACTTACGCCAGTATTTATTGGAAAGCGATGTAGAGGATTTCATTTCCAACGACGATAGAAGCGTCTTCGTCTGTACCATACATAAAGCCAAAGGACGTGAATTTGATACCGTCCATTTGTTTGTTACCGACAATACTGCCTACAACCCAGAAGAAGTTCGGGCCACTTACGTCGGAGTCACTCGTGCTCGCCACAACCTCTATATTTACAACAATCCAGTATTGGCGCAAACAAATATTGCCATTGGCCTGACCATGAAAGACGTATGGCTCGACTATTTCAAAGATCGCAAAAAGGCGGTTCTTCAACTCCGTAGTGGAGACCCCTTGCTATATAACAATGGCTATCTTATATCGAAGCAAGGAGAATATATCGCCTATTTGTCAAAAAGTATGAGGAAACAAATAGATGAACTTATGCAAAAAGGTTATTCTGTCGTTTCCTCAGAGGTTGACTATATTCTTGCATGGAGGCCTCGCGAGGAGCCAGATGAAGTTGCTGTATGTCTAGCAAACTTAATTCTTGAAAAACAAAAATAACAATCTAATATGAAGAAGATACTGATACTATTGTTTATGGCGCTGCCGCTGATGGCTTCGGCGCAGGTGAATATGAAAGAGAGCTGCACGTCGATCATGGTGGGCAAGAAGGCCACTGCGGACGGGAGCGTCATCACGTCGCACACCTGCGACGGGCGGTACCGCACGTGGATGAGCATCGAACCCGCACGCGACTACAGCAAAAGCAAAGCGGTACACACCGTCTATAAAGGCACGATGCACACCTCGTTCCGCGGCGACACAACTGGTGTGCGCACCACAGGCTTTATTCCGCAGGCCAAGCACACCTACGCCTACCTCAACACTGCCTACCCCTGCCTCAACGAGCACCAGCTGGCCATAGGCGAGAGCACTTTCGGGGGCCCCGACACGCTGGTGAACCCCACCGCGATGTTCCTTATCGAGGAGCTTGAGCGCGTGGCCCTGATGCGCTGCACTACGGCACGCGACGCCATCCGCCTTATCGGCGGGCTGGTGGCCAAGTACGGCTATGCCGACGGCGGCGAGTGCATCACCATCGCCGACCGCGACGAGGTGTGGCAGATGGAGATTATCGGCTGCGGCCGCGACCAGGTGGGCGGCGTGTGGGTTGCCCAGCGCGTGCCAGACGACGAGGTGGCCGTCAGCTGCAACATACCGCGTATCGGCCGCCTGCAACGCGAGAACCCCGAATATTTCATGTGCTCGGACAATGTCGAGGAGGTGGCCCGCAAGTATGACCTCTGGGACGGCGAGGGCGAGTTCCTTTTCTGGAAAGCCTACAACACGTCGTGGGCCAACGGACGCAACTTCCGCGAGCGCGAATTCTTCATCTTCAGCACTCTAGCTCCGTCGCGCCACTTCACCTACGATATGGCGGAACTGCCCTTCTCGGTGAAGCCCGATGCGAAGGTGGACGTGCGCCAAGTGATGGAGCTGCTGCGCTCGACCTATGAAGGGACCGATATGGATATGACCCGAAATGTGCTCAGCACCCGCAAGAACAAGGACGGGAGCGTGGACACCATCATAAGCCCGGTGGCCAACCCATGGCTGACCGGAGCCATGCAGCAGACCCTCAACACGATTGCCCCCGGTACCATCGACTTCAAGCGCACGGTGAGCGTGGCTTGGTGTTCCTACTCGTTCGTGGCGCAGCTGCGCGACTGGCTGCCCGACGAGGTTGGCGGCGTGTGCTGGATGAGCGTCGACAATCCCGGCCAGAGCCCCCGCATCCCCATCTTCTGCGGCAACAGCGAGCTGCCCGAAGCCTTCGGGATGTGCGGCCAGAAACGCTACAACGAAGAGTCATTCCTGTGGCAGTTCCGCAAAGCCAACAAGCTGGCCACCATCCAGTGGCAAGCCACCCGCAAGCAGCATATGAACGAGGTGATGCGCCTCGAGGGCGAAGCCTTCGACGGGTTGAAAAACCTGGAGAGCAAGGTGAAACACAGCCAAAAGAAAAAGCATATCGCCAAGATGCTCAACAGCTACACCCAGCGCGTCTACGGCGATGCCGCCGGGCAATGGCGCCGCCTCGAAGAGAGCTATTGGCAGCGCTTCGGCATGGGCTTCTGAAAACATTTTTTTGCACGGTTTCAGAAAAAGGTGTAATTTTGCAAAATAATTTCAAATAATAAAAACTATGTGTGGAATAGTTGGATATATCGGTGAGCAGGAAGCTTACCCCATCCTGATAAAGGGTCTTCATCGACTGGAATACCGCGGCTACGACTCGGCCGGAGTAAGTATGATCAACGCGAAGGGCGACCTCAACATCTACAAAGCCACCGGCAAAGTGGCCGCGTTGGAGGAGAAATGCTCGAAGGAGGACGTAACCGGAACCATCGGTATTGCCCACACCCGCTGGGCCACCCACGGCGAGCCCAACACGGTGAACGCCCACCCCCACCTGAGCCAGAGCGGAAACCTCTCGCTGGTGCACAACGGCATCATCGAGAACTACAAGACCCTGCGCACGATGCTCGAAAAGGAGGGCTACAACTTCTGCAGCGAGACCGACACCGAGGTTCTGGTGCAGCTTATCGAATATACCCAAAAGAAGGGCAAATGCACCCTCTTCACCGCCGTGCAGCGCGCCCTGAAGAACGTCATAGGCGCCTATGCAATCGCCATCCTCCAAAAAGGCCATCCCGACCAGCTGATATGCGCCCGCAAGGGATCGCCGCTGGTGATCGGCGTAGGTACCGATGCCCGTGGGAAGACGGAATTCTACCTCGGTTCCGACGCCACCCCGATTGTGGAATACACCAAACAGGTGGTCTACCTCAAGGACGAGGAGATAGCCTATATGGACCGCAGCGGCAAGATCGACATTGTGAACCTGAGCAATGTCCACCAGACTCCCGAGATGCACACCCTGAGCCTCTCGCTCGACGAACTGGAGAAAGGCGGCTTCCCGCACTTCATGCTCAAAGAGATCTGGGAGCAGCCCAACGCCCTGCGCACATGCATCAAAGGCCGTCTGCACAAGAAGACCAAAGACGTTGTGCTTAGCGGCATCATCGACCATAAGGACAAGTTCATCAACGCCCGCCGCATCATCATCTGCGCCTGCGGCACCTCGTGGCATTCAGCCCTCATTGGCAAATACTTCATCGAAGAGGCGGCCCAGATACCCGTCGAGGTGGAATATGCCTCCGAATT
>ONYC01000117.1 GCA_900321975.1 uncultured Bacteroidales bacterium | reverse complement strand
GGCAGGAGCCTCGGAAACCACCACTTCGCAGGTGTCGAAGACCATCGTCTATAACAGCATGCTGATGAACGAAATGGTGGAGAAGGAGATGGTGGAGTGCCAGATTTCCGGTACAGCCCCCTTGAAAGGCAATAAGGTGGAAGTGATACGCAGCATTACCTCAGAACTATTGGGGGCATGCCCTATCACCAACGGCAAATTTTCCTTTACCTGCAAACTGCCCAAGAACGAGGTGTGCCGGATGTATCTCGATAACAGAGAAGTCGTTTACTTCTATACCGACGGTAACCCCATCAGCGCAGACATGGAAAAACTGACGGTGAAAAGCGACAAGGCAAGCCAGAAGTTCAACGATTTCCTCCAGTTGGTAGAGCGCGAACGAATGGCCGAACTTTACGAGCGTGACAGTCTGAAAAAGGCAAAAATCAACCGACAGCGCGGCGAGCGACTTCTCAAGGCTGTCCGTGAAAACCGTGACAATATTCTCTCTGCATTCGCGCTCAGTCAGGTCTATACGGAAATGAGTTACGAAGAACTGAAGCCGTATCTGAACGACGACTATGCGTTCTCGCATCACATCCTCTTGTCGCCAATGCGTGAATATGTAGAAGGATTGGAGAAGCGCAAGCCGGGCACGCAATTCGTCAACCTCGAACTGATAGACACGAAGGGCAAGCCGCATCTGCTAAGCGAATACATCGGCAAGGGGTATGTCGTCCTACATTTCTGGCATGGTTTGGGCGGTTATGGCTACAGAATCCTTCCGTCCATGAAAACGCTCTATGACACTTACCGTTCACGAGGCGTGGAGTTTGTCACCCTGGCCTTCGGTTTCGGAGTGCAGGAATGGCGGAAAGAAGTAGAGCAGCGTCGTCTGCCTTGGCCGCAGTTGATGCCAGACCCGGACACCAACCAGCGACATGCTGCCGCCGCCTATGGCATCCGCTCTTATCCGGAGTTGATTGTCATCGATTCCAAAGGAACGATTGTCGCTTGTCCCCGAAACTTGGAAGAACTCAGTTCTGTGCTCCATCAACTGAAATGACCGCTTTTTCTTCAAGGGGAAAGCAACCAACTATAGGAAAATATAGCGATTTCTTGCCGGTATCGGCAAGAAATCGCTATATTTGCACCTGAAAATGAACTAAAAACTTGCCGATAGAGAGATGGAATATATTCGGACATGTTTAATCCATGTGAGGAAATCTGGAAAATGTAGTCGTTTTGCAGCCTTCGTGCAGCCTTTTTTTTAAAAGTCAAACAAAAGAACAAGAAAAATATGATTTACAGAAACATGCTTCTTATGGCTGGTTGTGCGCTCTTTTCAGCAGCAGTCCAGGCGCAAGTAACTATCGACATCGACGCCCTACAACGCGGGCCGAAGGTGAGCCCCATGCTCTACGGCATCTTCTATGAAGACATTAACCACGCTGCCGATGGCGGTATCTATGCCGAGCTGATTCGCAATCGCTCGTTTGAGGACGGCCCTCGCTATGGCACCCCTGCCGACTTGCAGGGCTGGACAACGTATGCTGCTGCCCCGTCGCAACTCACGGCTAGACTTATACAGCCCTCGAAAAAGACGCCGTTGCTCAACGATGTGCAGCACAACGCTTTGGAACTCAACATCAAGGCATCGCCCTCAATGCCCGTCTGCCTGGTGAACGAGGGTTATTGGGGCATCAATGCCGTGCAAGGCCGCAGCTACCGGCTGACGTTTTGGGCCAAGACTCTGAAATATCAGGGCACCGTGAAGGCAACACTCTGCTCGCAGGACGGCTCGCAGCTTTATGCTGAGACTGTGGTCGGCGATTTCCCCGCAGGCAAGACCAAGACTTGGACGAAGTATGAGGCAACGCTTACTGCCAACGGCAACGACCCGCAGGCGCAGTTTGCCCTTGTCTTCGACGGCGTGGGGCAGGTGCAGCTTGATGTGGTGAGCCTCTTCCCGCCCACCTTCAAGAACCGCGAGAACGGCATGCGGCCTGACTTGGCCAACATGCTGTGGCAGATGCATCCAAAGTTCATGCGTTTCCCAGGAGGCTGCTTCGTGGAGGGCCAGGAGAGCCCTGATAACGCCTTCCGCTGGGAGCGCACCATCGGACCGATAGAGGAGCGTGAAGGCCATTGGAACGTGAACTGGGGTTACCGCACCACCGATGGATTGGGCTATCACGAGTACCTGCAGCTGGCTGAGGACTTGGGAGCCAAACCTCTCTATGTGGTAAACGTTGGCCTTTGGCACGGCGGGATGACGCCCTACGACAGCATCCAGTCTTGGATTGATGAGTGCATGAATGCCATTGAATATGCCAACGGCCCCGTCACATCGAAATATGGCGCTATGCGAGCCAGGAACGGCCATCCGGAGCCCTTCGGACTGGAATACCTGGAGGTGGGCAATGAGAACAACCAGCCCGACCCGCGTCAGCAGAGCGACCACTATTACGATCGCTATGAACAGTTTTATAAGGCCATCCGTGCCAAGTATCCCGAGATGAAAATCATAGGCAACGTGGTGGCTTGGGGCGACGACAACCCGAAATGGAACAGCAAACTGCCTGTGGACCTGCTTGATGAGCACTATTACCGCTCGCCCGACTGGTTTGCAGCAGCCTTCCACAAATACGACAGCTATGACCGACAAGGGCCGAAGGTCTATGTGGGTGAATATGCCGTGACCAATGGCTTTGGCAATCTGGGAAATATGAACGCCGCCTTGGGCGAGGCCGTCTATATGATGGGCATGGAGAACAACTCCGATGTGGTACAGCTGGCCTCCTATGCCCCCATCTTCGTCAATGAGAACGATGCCCGCTGGCGTCCGGACATGATACGCTTTAGCAGCAGTGGCGTGATGGGCACACCCAGCTACTATGTGCAGCAGCTCATGCCACAGCACCTGGGCACCCAAGTGGTGAAGGTGGTTCAGAACGACCCCTATAAGGACATGGCTCGCAAATCACTCACACCAAAGAAAAGCCGCGTGGGATTCGGCACATGGAACACCCGTGCCACGTTCGAGACAGATAAGGACGTGGATTACGTGAATGGCGACTGGAAGAAGGAAGGCAACACCGTAAGGCAGACGGGGCGCAAGGAAGCCACACTCTGCATCGAAAAGAACGTCATCAGCGGCGACCACTACACTTGTAAGTTCCGAGCCCGCAAAGACGAGGGCGCTGAGGGTTTCCTCATCATCTTCAACTATGTTGATGACAAAAACTACTGCTGGCTGAACTTCGGTGGATGGGGCAACACCCAGCACGCCATCGAGCAGATCAGTAACGGTGGAAAGCTGCTGGCTGCCGGCAAGCGGGGTAGGGTAGAGCAGGGACGCTGGTATGACGTCACCCTGCAGGTGGCTGGCGACAGCGTGAAGGCTTGGCTCGATAATGAACTGGTGTTTAACACCACGCTGAAGCATGATGACACGAAGGGTATCTTCTCATCGGCCACTATTGACGACACCACCGGCGAGCTCATCGTGAAGGTGGTCAATACTGGCGATGCCGCCACCACCGCCCGTCTGAACCTCAAGCATTTCACACCCAGTAGTGCCCGGGTAGTACGCCTCGCCGCTAACGATGGTATGGAAGAGAATACACTTCAGGCGCCCACCACGATTCATCCTGTGGAGCAACAGCTCTCGCCCGAGAAAGACTGTGTGCTGCTCGACGTGCCCCCTTACTCGCTCAACATCGTCAGGATAAAGTGAGTCAAGCGTCAGGCTTCTCCAAAATCTATTTGGCGTTTCTCCTAAACACCGCGAAAACTCTTCATTAACGTGAGTTCTTGTATCGAACGCACATGATGTAGTTCAATCGCACGAAAAAACTATCGATAGCTTTTATAACCTGAAGGTGTCCGCTAAACCGATTGTCTAGCGGACACCAATAATCTCGGAATTCATTTACATTCGGACGAACTCGAGCATGCTCAGTTCGTCATTCACTTATGCATGACCTTAACGTTAGTGACAGTGCCGTCGGTATTGCGAGACTGCTTGATAAGCAGGCCCTTTTGGGAAGCGGCTACCTTGCGGCCTTGCAGATCATAGTAGTCATAGCTGAACTGCTCATCAGCGTTCAGTGTACTGATGCCTGACGGGTCAAAGTCGGCAATTGAGCACTTTGCTCCGTTGATGATGACACCTGTCTCCCTGTCAAGCAGCAGCGCCACTATTGACAGCTTAGACTTGTCCTGCACCAGCGTGTTGTTGGCAATGTCGCAAGTGTAGCTGAACTCCTGTGCCTGATTTTTCCTTATAGGCATAGCGACAGAGTTGGCAATGCCTTTTTCGGCACCCCATGTCCCAATGCCTACATGGTTGTACTCCATGCCATAGATGGGGCTGGGCAGGTTTTCAATACCTCTTAAGTTGGAATCGCCAGTGCCCATGCCGGAATAGATGTTGTTCTGTGCCCATTCCGATCCTTCACCCTTCAGTCCGTCGGCCACGAGGATATAGCCTATCAGGTAGGGAGAGGATGCACCTTGGTTGATGTCTATGCCAAAGGTGGTCTGCGTCTTCACCCTTATTTTGGTCTGCGCCATGTCTTTCCAGATAGCGGAGGCCTCGATGGAGCCTATCACAGGCTCTCCCAGAAGATATTCCACGTCGTCGGCAATACCGAAGGGCTTGTTGGCTCCGCTGCCACCCCAGTAAGGATCTGCCTCTGGACCACGATTGATGAAGCAGTTGGGAAAGGCGGTGTTAAGGGCCTGGATGAAACTATAATCCTCACAATACATCGGGTCGTCACTATGTGCAGCAATGGTGATGACACGGTCGCCAAACTGGTTGTTCAGCATTTCAAGTCCTACTATGCCTCGTGTACACCAGCCGCACCATGTGCCGGTGAATTCCTCTACCACCAAGCGATGCGACTGGGCCGGGTTGGAGGTCAGGAGCGTAGCACTGGCGGTGTGCTCAGGCGCTTCGTTAGGTTGTCCGTTGACGTGAGTGATGTTGATGACAGCTTCCCTGATACCTGTCTGCGCTGTGCCTGTAAATTTGACTGGCAGTGTGAAGACCTCTCCGATACGGCTGGAAGGAACTGGGAGGGTATAGGTCTGCGAGCCCTGTGACACACCGTCGATGACAATCTCGTAGGTAAGGGTTCTGACGGTCTCGGTGCCCCTATTCTGGCAGCTGACGTAGACTGTGCGCTGCCTATTGGTGTCAAGATAGACCTTGCCCAGATCTGAGGGAACGACAACGTACTGGAAATTGCCTGAGGCGGGTTTGATGGTGAAGTCGTTGACATACGTGCCGTCTTCATATTTCAACTGGGTTACGCCCAGTTCGTCTCCATCGAAGATGATTTTCCTGGGCGAGTCGAAATCACAGCCGATGAGCACCAGCGAGGAGAGACGGAAGAGATGCTTCCCCTTGAAGGTTGACTGTTTGACAATAAGATTGTCGCCGCTGGGCATCATATTGTTGCCAATGGCGGTATTGCCAAGGCAGGTGACGGTGGTGTTGTTGATGGTGAAGTCATTGCCGTCTACCCAGAAGTCAAACCATGTGGAACGGGTGGTGAGGGTGCCGTCGCCAGTAATGGTGATCGACTTTCTGGCTGAGATGGCGACGTGACCCTGAGTTTCGACCTTGTTGTCGCCGACAAGCACCAGCGTGACATCATCGAAGAAGTCGAAGAGGCAGCCCTCCTGCATGTCGCTG
>ONYC01000118.1 GCA_900321975.1 uncultured Bacteroidales bacterium | reverse complement strand
GTGCACATAGTCGTCGGGACGCGATTGATACCATGTGTTCACTATATCCGAAGCTTTCTTGGGCTTGTCCTGGAGGTCGCATCTGATCAGGCGGGCCAGTTTGTTGATGTCGGTGATATGAAGCGCCTGCTGCGAACCCACAATACGCTGGTATTGCAGGTAGGCCACCTTCATCTGCTCAAAGAACAGCTTCTCGTCGTCGCTAAGTTCCACCGGAGCCCCTTGCAGATACTTGGTGAATCGTGCAGGGCGGAAGTCGGCTTGCCCGCGGTAGATGCTTTGGCGGCGCGAACTGACGGTTACCATCTCGTCCTCGGCGATGGTGATGCCTTCTGCATTTTCGATGGTGGTGCCGTTTATCTTTATGCCGTATGATCCGAGATCCATAAAGGCTGGGATGCCGTAACCTCGACAGGCAGTAACCACATGTATGGCTGCCGGCATCATCGAGAGAATGGCGTCCACCTCGTTGAGTGTGATAGTATCCTCTGGTACGAAGTGCTGCTGGCAGAGGCATACGTTCTGACCTTTGGCTTTCCAATGTCGAGCACGTGCTACCGAGAAGCACAAACGTGCCGAAATTGCGGTGCGCGGAAGCACGGAAAGACCATGCCCGAAAAACTGCAACTTGCTGAGCGAGCGGTCGTCAATGGATGCCGAAACCATCTGGCGAAGGTGGTAAGGCTTTATGATATCCATCATGGCGGCATCGTCGATCAGGTTGTCGTTGCGCAGGTCGTTGGCCGATACAAGGGCTGCGCGTCCGGTAAGTTCCGAAGCGTTTAGCTGCAATACCGAGAAGAGGCTCAGCTGGCGCGGACGGGTCTCGACGGCGAATTCAATGGTTACCGGCGTCTTGTATCGATATTCCAGCTTTTTGAGCAGCGGGTCGAAGTGATATACAGCCGGGAATGATACCCTGATTTCGTTGCGGTCAAGATAGGCAAGGTCTTCTGTTGTGACGTCGCCGGTCATAATCTCCTCGCCGAAGATGTTGCGGTAGCTCTCCACCTGCTTGCCCACGCCTGTGCGCGAATGGCGGCTGTAGAGCACCCCGGGGTAGCTTTCGTTGTTTCCGATTGTCCACACCATTCTTTGCATGATGAAGCTCGGGAATGCCTGCTTGCCCTGCATGAAGGTTAGGATAAGGTCGGAATTTTCGAGATAGAACTGACGTACGTGAAGCGTCAGTTGCAGGGCTTGGTAATGGGCGTCGGTGATCAGGCGCTCGTCGACTCTGCGGATTTTCTGTTCCAGCTGGCTTATTCGGCTCAGCTGGGCCTCGTGGCTCAGGCTTATGTCCGAGCGCTGGTAGCGATGTTCGATGCCGAGCATTTCGCTGATCGAGTGAAGGGTGCTGAGGTAGACGCGTCCTGCCATGGTGCCGTCGTACATGTCGCGCAGGGCGTTGTAAGCCGTGCGGGTAACTCCGATATTGAGCAGCGTAGGCATCAGCCCGGGTATATACTGCGGCATAGCGCAGCGGATGGCGAACACCAGCGGATTGTGGCTGTCGCCGAGATTGCAGCGGGTCATCACCTCGAGGTCGTGGATGGCGTTTTCGAGCAGTTCGGGTATACGTTCCGGCTGGTTGAAAGCCTTCGAAGTGAGTATGCAGAAGTCGGGGACAGGGTAGCAGTTGCGGGTCAGATCCATCAGCATCCGTCCTTTGTAGCTGATATTCTCGTCGGTGAAATCGCCGTCGGTGAGGGTGGTGATAAGTTCGTCCGACTCGATCAACGGATGACTGTCCACATATTCGATGCACTGCTTGCGGAACTCTTCGCGCATCTGCTCCAAATCTTCCACAATGTTGCCCGTTTCATGCTCGTCGAGCAGCATCTCTAGGTAATGCACCTGCTCTGCACCATATAGTTTCAGCAGGCGATACATATCATACCAGCGGGGTGGGAATTCGTGGGCCGTCCCACGGGGTTCGCCTTCCAGACGGTAGATCACTGTGCCGGGCTTGTTGCCCTCCAGGCGGTTGGCGGGGTCCTCGCTGTCGTGGTTGAATATCTCGCGTCCTTCACGTGCATAGAGCTGCACCATGAAGTAGTTGGGATAACTGGCGCGGATGCGGAAGCTGGCTACAGTCATTCCATCACCAGGTTTTTGTCGGTGGCGGCAGCCATGATTGCCTCGAACATCTCTTCTGGCGAGAGGCCGAGATATTGCAGGGTGGTGCGGGTGTCGTTGGCCAGGTAGTGGTCGGGATAGTTGTCCACAAAGTATGTGTAGGCCACACGTGCCGAGTCGTAATTCTCGACACTCTCGTAGGCATAGCCTTTGAGGAACCAGCAGCCGGCAACGTCCTCATAGTCGGGATACTGGGTGATGATGCTGTCGAGCAGTGCCACTGCGTCGTCCGTCATCTCGAAGGTTATCTCCAGATCGGCGGTACGCTGCATGTAGATTGGTGCCAGGCTGTCGTTGGGGAAGGCGGTGTAGAACTGGCGGTAGAGGCTCATCATCTCCGAGGCCATATCCCTCGAGTCTGGAACATCGAGGTAGTCCATTTCGAGGTTCTGCTCGTGCTCCTCGATGTTCTTTATCATTTCTTCGCGGTTCATCTTATGCCCGCAGGCGGCCATCAGGGCGATACCCATGAGGCAGAGTATTATCTTTTTCATTTCAGGATATTATTTACGGTGGAATACTTTCATTCTGTAGCGTGTCGGCACCTTGCCCGATGCGATGTCGTTCAATTTGCGTTTCAGCATTGTGCGGCGGAGGTTGCTCAGGTGGTCGGTGAACACTTTGCCGTCGAGGTGGTCCACTTCGTGTTGCACAACACGGGCGTAGAGCCCTTCGGCGACATCGGTATGCTCGTTCCAATCCTCGTCGTAGTAGCGCACTACCACGCTTTCGGGCCGCAGCACGTCCTCGTGGATGTCGGGCACCGAGAGGCAGCCTTCGTTGAAGAACTTCTTTTCTCCGCGGAACTCAACGATTTCGGGATTGATGAGCGTGTGCTGCTCGGCGATCTCGCCATAGGTGTCGGTCTTCTCGTCGTATGGGCGGAAGCCGATCACCACCACGCGGATCGAGAGGTCCACCTGGGGGGCTGCCAGGCCGACGCCGTCGGCGGCATACATCGTTTCATACATGTTGGCAACCAGTTCCTTGAGGTTGGGGTAGCTCTTATCTATCGGTTGCGCCACTTTGCGCAGGGTGGGGTGGCCGTAGCCTATAATGGGTAGTATCATATCGGTCTGTTGTTTATTGTGTTCATGTATGTCTGCAGCATGATGGTTGCTGCTATCTGGTCGATCATTCCCTTGTTGCGGCGGTCTTTCTTTTTCAAGCCGCTGTCGATCATGGTCTGGAAGGCCATCTTCGAGGTGAAGCGCTCGTCGACGCGGGCGATCTCCTTGTCGGGGAAAGTCTCAAGGAGTTTCGCCACGAAAGGTTCGATAAGCTGCATCGACTCGCTGGGTGTTCCGTCCAAATGGCGGGCGTCGCCCACAACAAAGATATCCACCTCTTCGCGCGCGCAATAATCTTTTATATAGTGCAGAAGGGTGGGGGTCTCCACTGTGGTGAGGGCGGTGGCAATAATGCGCACCGGGTCGGTCACCGCCAACCCAGTACGTACTCGCCCATAGTCTATCGCCATTATACGTCCCATGTCCTTAAATTGAAAATTGAAAATTGAAAGTTGAAATCAAGACACTTAATTTTCAATTTTCAATTTTCAATTTCCTTCAGTGGCCCCTCTCGGGTTCGAACCAAGGACCCGCTGATTATGAGTCAGCTGCTCTAACCAACTGAGCTAAGGGGCCGAT
>ONYC01000130.1 GCA_900321975.1 uncultured Bacteroidales bacterium | reverse complement strand
GGTGATGGTGTAGCTGTTGGTCGTAACCTCGGCTCTGCGGGCTTCGCTCTCATAGAATCCGGGCTCGCCGTAGGACACTCTGTAGGTGCTGGCGCCGGGGATGGCGTTCCAGTTGACCATGGCGGTGCTGGCGGTGATGCCGCTGATGGTTACGCCGGTAACCGGGGTGCAGGCGTCGGTGGTGAAGGTCAGGGTGTCGCTCCAGTCGCTCTCAACCGTGCCGAGCATGCAGATGGCACGGGCGGCAACGGTGTACTGGGCATCGGCATAGAGGCCGGTGATGGTGTACGGGTTGGTGCTCACGGTATCGAGGCGGTTCAGGTTGCCGGGACCGTTGATGGCAAGCACCCAGGTGGTGGCGCTGCCAGAGCTCTGCCAGGTCAGTTCGGCGGTGCTGAAGGTGGTAGCCACAACCTGCAGGCTGTCGGGAGTGAAGCAAGGCAGTTCGTTGGTGGTGAAGGTGCCGTTAACGGGGCTGCTGACCATACCGCTGTCGCAACTCTGAATCACTTGGAAGAAGTACTGAGTGTTGGGCAGCAGGCCGGTTATGTCGAACACACCGGTGGTCGAAGTCATAGTATTGCCGAGGGCGGCAAGATCGGTACCATAGGAGAGTTCATAGCTGATACCAGCGCCAGAGACAGTGATGGTGGCACTTACATGGTCGTTGGTAGTGCTGACGATGACAGGAGCCGGGCAACCAGGAGCGCAGGAGTAGAACATCATGTCGCCGACATAGTTTCCGCTACTCGACGAGGATGCCGAAGGAGAGGTGTGGCTGATGGGGCCGCTGTCCTGATAGAAGTAGACGGTTCTGGCAGTGGTGGTGCTGTGAGCTGCAAAGGTAGCGCCCGAAGAGTAGCTGCCGTTGTCGCGCTTCACGGCTACAAGCACGTTGCTGTGGCCGTCCCAGGTGAAGACACTGTCGAAGGGGTGGAGCTGCCAGTCAGTATCGGTGTAGTTGAAGCTGGTGTTGTCGATAACCTTCGTGAAGACGTGGTTGTTGTCGGGTACGATGGGCGAGGAGGCCGAGAGCGACGTCTCGGGAACATTGGCCATCCACATAGTCATGCCGTTGTACTCGTCGCCGGCGGTGGTGACGGTGGGCTTGAAGGCAAATGCCGTGATATCGTTCTGCAAGCCGGCAAACTGGGCCGAGTCGAGAAGAGTCAAGACATAGCCATAGTTGTAGAAGCTGTAGCCGATGGGGCCGTAGCTCGAGGTAGTTTCCGACCATGTGGTATCATAACTATAGAGTACGGTGCCATTGTCGCACATTGCAGTACCGAAGTTGACGCGATACCAGCGGCTCGTGTCGGAACCGTTGCAGAAACCACGCAGATAGATGTCATAGTTGGTGAGGCCGGTGAGGCCGGTGATGTCCACCATGTTGGTAGTGGTAGTCAGGTTGGTACCAGTACCGAGGGTGAAGCCAACAGGACCATATTCAATCTCGTAGCTGTCGGAGCTGCCGGTCCATGTGATTTGCATGGAGGAACCCGTGACATTGGCAAGGGTAATGTTGCTGATGGGGCAGACATTAAGAGACAGCGAGACATTGTCGATGGCAGCCGGCGGGTTGGTGCCGCCGCCTCCGTCGTTAGCCCACATGAACAGCAGGTGGTAGGTGCCGGCGGGGATGTTGAGTTCCTCCTCATAGGTCTGCCACGAGGTCATCTGGTTCAGCTTGACACCGCCGTCGATCGAAATCCAGCCTGCGGGTGCAACACCGCTGCTGTTGAAGGTGGAGGTGGAGGTGGAGCCGTCGGGCAGGAAGCCTGCCGTGGGCATCTGCGATGCAGGAACAAGCCATGCACGGAGATAGTCCCAAGTGCTTTCGCCGTTGGCCTTCCAGTCGTAAGTGAGAGCATACTGGCCGGCGGGCAGTATCACGTCGCGATAGGCGTAGGTGATGCTGATGCCGGTGTTCGTATAGGCGTTTGTGGCACCGTTGTCGTTGCTGACGTAGAGTGCCTTCGGAGTGCCATTGCTCTCAGCGCTACCAACGGTCCACTGGTTGTTCTGCGTGCCGTTCACAACTTCCCAGCCTGCATTGGTCAGGGTGGTGTCGGTGAAGTCGCAGAAGTAAGGCACTGTGGCGGGATCGGCGTTCAGCGTGCCGAAGGTGTAGACATCGCTCCATTCGCTGGTGTCGCCGGCGCTGCAGATGCCGCGCACATAGATGTCGTACTGAGTGCCCAGTGTGAGACCGCTGATGCTGTAGGGAGCGCTGTTCCAGGTGCCGGTGGTACCGGTGCCGCGGGCAAAGCCGGCGGGGCCGTATTCATACTCGTAGTCCGAAGCCTGGCAGATGCTCCAATCAAACTCGGCGGTGGTGGTGGTCAGACCTGTGGCATGCACGTCGACGGGCCACACGCACGAGGGCATGTATCCCACCTCGAGGTCGTCGATGTAATGGTAGCTGTAGTCGTAGGTGTTGTTATTGTAGTAGTTCTTGAAGGCGATATAGCGGCCGGTGCCGGTATAGGTGCTCAAGAAGCGCAGCACGTTGTTCTCGTTGCTGCGTAAGGTAAGGGTGTCGATAGCCACGAACGAGGAGTCGAAGCCCGGAGTGACGCTGTCAACTGCACCGATGATGAGCTTGTAGCTGGAGGGGCTGCTGGTGTAGTGGTGGAAGGAGATGTAGAGGCTGTCGACCGTAGTGGGCATCTCGGGCAGCACGGTGAGTGCAGTGCCGTAGAGGTACAGGCAGTACTGGCCGGAGCTGGTGTAGCCGGTGCTCGAGGTATAGTACACGGCGGGGGTATAGGAATCGCCCGCATAGGTACCGGTGCTGAGCATGGTGTAGTTCCAGCAGTTGGGCAGCGGCGAGCGGGTGGTACCCGGGTCGGCACAGTTGTCGAAGTTCTCGGTGTAGGGCAGTGTGGGTATGTCGCATGGCGTGGTGAAGCGGGCACGGTTCGAGTTGATCGAAGTGTCGTTCAGGCCACTGCAGACGGTGTACACGTACACATCGTAGTCGCTGCTGTGGTTCAGACCTGTCAGCGTGATGCTGTTGGTCGTGGCATTGACGGTGGTACCGGTGCCGGGAGCGAAGTTGCGGGGACCGTATTCGACAATGTAGCCTGTGGCGGCAGCGCCGGCGGCTTCCCAGGTGATGGTGGCATCCGTGGTGGTCACGTTCGAGGCGGTGACGCCAGTCACGGCGACGCAGGCGGGAATCGGCTCAATCACCAGATTGTCGATGAAGTTATAGTTGTCGTTGAAGGCATCCCAGAAGGTGATGTGGCCCGTGACGCTGTCGGCCAGCATGTCGAACGGGAAGGTGATGTTCACCGTGGCCGACGAGGTGTCTAATTCCGAACGAATCAGAGTGTCGAGAGGCATGATGTTCTGAATGGATGCCGTCGGGTCGCTCATCAAGCCGATGATGAGGCGCACATTGTCGCCACCCTGCACAAGGGTGAAGCGAGCCTGCAGGGTGTTCAGCGGGGCATTCATCTCGGGCATAATCATGTAGCCGCCGTTGTAGATGAGGCAGAGCTTGTTGGGATCGCCGGTGAGGCTGATGACGTAGGGTATCGG
>ONYC01000119.1 GCA_900321975.1 uncultured Bacteroidales bacterium | reverse complement strand
ATTATCTTGAAATGCACCCTTGGGCAGAGTCTCCGTTCCAACCTGCTCCACAACCCCGGATACTTGTCGAAATCCTCGCGGAAGTTCCCACCTGGCTCTTTCGCATGAAGTAGCCGCACATCGACACCACGTTTCAGCAACTTGTCGAGCACCGACAGGAACGGCACCACGTCCCGACCTCCCTCCACATACAAGTCCTTGAGGTCTGCGGTACCAATCCACAGGTCGTGCTTGACCTTCTCGCAACGCGAGAGGACTTCGGTGTAGTGGTCATTGTCGGCGATGTATCTTATCATAATACGTCGGTTGCCGGTCAGCTGCGTTTCATCCAGCTGCGGCCGGCGCTGGTGGAGTAGTAGAGGCCTTTGCTGGTGGTGGCGAGGAGTTCGCGGCCGCCGTCGGCGAGGCTGATGAAGTCGCCGCACGACGAGCCTGTGTAGCGCGACATCCAGGAGCGTCCTTGGCTGGTGGAATAGTACACACCTTTCGTGGTGACGGCAAGCAGTTCGTTGCCATAGGGCAGCAGGTCGAGGAATGTGCCGCAAGACGAGCCACTGTAGCGCGTCATCCAGCTGCGGCCGCCGCTGGTGGAATACTCGACTCCTTTGGCAGAGACGCGCAGCATCTCTTTCCCGTAGTTGATTAGTTGTGGCATAGCAGATTGATTTGATTGTGTCTGATTCTGCTAGAACTCTTCCACTACCTTGTCGACGCGGTATACCTTGTCGCCGCGGCGCAGGGGCTCTGTGGTGGCGAAGCTGAAGCGGTCGCCTTGGTGCACTTCGGGGACGGGGTCGCGCTCAAGGCGAAGTTCTTTGACGGTGGCACGGTATACTCCGGTAGTTTCGCCCATAACGATGATATCGTCGCCTGGATGCAGCACTTCGTTGGTCTGCATCTGCACTTCGGCCACGCCGATGCGGTTGAAGTAATTCTTCACCAAGCCCAGATACACTTTGTTCTCGGTGGCTTGCGAGCCGTATCGTTCGCTCCACTCGCCTAGACGGCGGCCGAGATAATATCCATCCCAGAAGCCGCGATTGAAGACTGTGGCGAGTCGCTGCATCCAGAGGTCAATCTTCTCTTTACTATATGTACCGTCGGCGATAGCTTCAACAGCCTCGCGATAGCATTCGGTAACTGTTCGCACATAGTCGGCCGATCGGCCGCGCCCCTCAATCTTGAGCACACGGACTCCAGCCTTCACTATCTTGTCGAGGAAGCCTATGGTGCACAAGTCCTTGGGCGACATTATGTATTCGTTGTCTATCTCCAACTCGAGGTCGCTCTCCTTGTCTTTTACGATATATCCCCGACGGCAAAGCTGCAAGCAGGCACCGCGGTTGGCGGAATAGTTGTAGTTGTCGAGCGAGAGGTAGCACTTGCCGCTTACGCTCATGCAGAGTGCTCCGTGGGCGAACACCTCGACCTGCACCAGCTCGCCTTTGGGACCTCGGATATCGTTGTCGGCAATGAATCGGGTGATTTCGGCCACCTGTTGCAGCGGAAGTTCGCGGGCGGTAACGATCACGTCGGCGAACTGGGCGTAGTAGCGTACCGCCTCGGTGTTCGAGACGTTGCATTGGGTGGAGATATGCACTTCGATGTCGATATGGTTGGCGTAGGTGATGACGGCCATATCGGATGCGATGATGGCGCTCACTCCTGCCTCTTTGGCGGTCTGCAGCAGTTGGTGCATCTCCTCGATCTCGCTGTTGTAGATAATGGTGTTGACGGTGAGGTAGGTGCGCACGCCGGCGGCATGGGCTATGGAGCAGATGCGCCCCAGGTCTTCGATGGTGAAGTTGGCCGCCGAGCGTGAGCGCATGTTCAGCTTGCCTACGCCGAAGTATACGGCGCCGGCGCCGCCTTGTATTGCTGCCTGCAGGCTTTCGTAGGAGCCCACGGGCGACATGATTTCTATTCGTTTATTCATTGTATTATGGTCGCACTTTCGTGCTCAAAATCTTTAAAAAAACTTATAATAAAATCAGTCTTATGTGTTTATGGTTATTTCGTGGAGGTTTGTT
>ONYC01000125.1 GCA_900321975.1 uncultured Bacteroidales bacterium | reverse complement strand
TCCCGTGGAGCGCATCGACTCGACGCAGATCATGCAGATAGCCACTGCCGTGAAGCAGTACAACATCGACACCATCTACAACCTGGCTGCTATCCTCAGCGCTACCGCCGAGTTGAACCCCATGCTGGGTTGGAACGTAGGCATCGGCAGCCTGGTGAACTGCCTCGAGGTGGCCCGCCTGTTCGGCTGCGCCGTGTTCACTCCCTCGAGCATCGGAGCCTTCGGCCCCTCGACGCCACACGACAATACCCCGCAGGACACCATCCAGCGCCCCAACACAATCTACGGTGTTACCAAGGTTACTGGCGAGTTGCTTAGCGACTATTACTTTACCCGCTTCGGTGTCGACACCCGTTCGGTGCGTTTCCCCGGCCTTATCAGCTGGCAGACCCTCCCCGGTGGCGGCACTACCGACTACGCTGTGGAGATTTACTACGCCGCCGTCAAAGGCGAGAAGTTCGTCTGCCCCCTGAAGAAAGGCACCTATATGGATATGATGTACATGCCCGACGCCCAGAAGGCCATGATCGACATCATGGAGGCCGACCCGTCGAAGCTGGTCCACCGCAACTCGTTTAATGTTACATCGATGAGTTTCGACCCCGAAATCATCTATGCCGCCATCAAGAAGCACTATCCCACTTTCGAGATGGTCTACGAGCCTGAACCCATCAAGCAGGCTATCGCCGACAGCTGGCCCGACAAGATGGACGACAGTTGCGCTCGCAACGAATGGGGATGGAACCCGCAGTACGACCTCGACCGTATGACCGAGGACATGATTCTCAACCTCAAGAAGAAGCTTCTCTAAGCATAAGAGGATATCACAGAGAGGGACAAGTCAGCATGTGGCTTGTCCCTCTTTTTTTGTTTTGTGTGTTCCGTTCAAGGTACGGGGTCGTAGCCTGAACCGCCGAAGGGGTGGCACCGAAGGATTCGTTTCAACGCTAGCCAGCCGCCTTTCAGCGGGCCGTACTTCTGTATGGCTTCGACGGCATACTGCGAGCAGGTGGGGGTGTAGCGGCAGGTGGGCGGTGTGAGTGGCGAGATGCAGCTGCGGTAGAAGGCTATCAGGGCCAGCATCACGCGGCTCAGACACTTACTCAGCAGGCTCGTCAGCTTTCTCATGGGTCAGCTCGTTGGTGAGTTGCGTCAGCAGTTTCTCCATCTTAAGGAGGGTCTTCTCGAAGGGGAGTATCTCGTTGCCGACATATACAAGTCCAAGGGTGATGTGCATCCCCCGATGCTGCAGTGCAGAATAAAGTTGCGGTTTCAGCAGGCGGTAGCACTCGCGGGTAATGCGTTTGGCGTGGTTGCGGTCGACAGCGTGATGGAAACGTCGTTTGGGCGCCACTATCAATACCTGGCAGGGGACTTCCAGCGACGGCTCCTCGCGCCACATGACGCTATAGGGGAACGCCATCAAGCGGCGTCCGTCGGAGTAGAGCTGGTCGATGAGTTTCTGGCTGCAAAGCCGTTCCTCTTTGCCGAAGGTGAAGGCCATCGTTTATTTCTTCTCGCCCTCTTTCCGGGCCTTCTCAGCGGCCTCTTTCTCCTTCTTGGCCTTCTCGGCTGCGCGCTCGGCGCGGCGGGCGGCGGCCTGCGCCTTCTTCTCCTCCATGCGCTGCTTGTAGACCTCCTTGTTGGCAATCACGGGCTTTGCACGCTTGGGGGCGGTGTTGATGGTATTGCGGATGCCGGTTTTGGTGCTCTCGCTCTTGCGGGAGATTACGGAATCCTGGTCACGTCCGAGGATGTAGTTCTCGATGGCGGTGGCCATCGAAGGGGCCGAGTGGGTGGGGGCGCCAATCGAGAGCTTGATGCCGTGTTCCTTGAGGGCTGCATGGGTCGAGGTGCCGAAAGCGGCGATAAGCACATTGTGCTCCTTGATATCAGGGAAGCTCTTCACCAAGCTGCGTACGCCGATGGGCGAAAAAAGAGCTATGATGTCGTAGTCGTCGATGTTGAACTTTGTGAGGTCGCGCGGCTGCGAGGTGTACATCGGGGCTTTGGTGTATTTGAGCTTTGCTTTGTCGAGGGCTTTAGTGTATTCGGTCTGCTTCTCGTCCGAGCAGGGGAAGAGGTACTTCTCGTCGCGGTGCTTGTTCATCACCTCGATAAGGTCGGAGAAGTACTGGTTGCCGTAGAACACTTTGCGCTTGCGGTATTGGATGAAGTTCTGCAGGTAGAGGGCAATGGCCTCGGTCGAGCAGTAGTATTTCATATCTTCGTTCACCGTCTCGCGCAGCTCTTTCATCATACGGAAGAAGTGCTCGATCGAGTTCTTGCTGTTGAAGATGACCGCGGTGTGGTCGGAAAGGTGGATGCGGGTCTTGCGGAAGTCCGATGCCGATATTCCTACAACTTCAAAAAATTTGTAAAAAGTGATGTCAATCCCGTGTTTTTGTATCAGATTTTTGTATGGCGATTTCTCCAAATCAGCCGGTTCGGGCTGCGATAATAGGATTTTTTTGACTTTCATCTCAATCTTTTTATATTCTCAACTGTCTGTATTATTGTGAAATAATCCACCTTAAAGCTATCAAATACGGTACTATTTCGACGATGCAAAGATAGTAAAAAAGAAATAAACTAAAGGTTTTTGAATTTGTTAAAAAAAGTTTAATGCCACGAATCAGCCGTATGAGGAACGTCAATGCAGTAACGCTGCCTATCGCGATGGTCATTCCTGTGGCTATTCCCGGTATGTACACAAGTGCGAAAAGCATCGGTGTAAGCACTATGGTCAGCAGCAGGTGGTAGACGTAGTTGCCGGTAATGTATGCGCTCATAGCCTGCTCCTGGTCGAACACCGCCGCCAGCCCGCCCAGCGCCCCGTTGCGCAGCAGGTAGGCCGCAGTCAGCGCCAGCACAAGGAGCAGGTAGCCGACAATGCCGGTCTGCCGCATCGCCATAAACCATATTGTTGTGCCCAGCGCCGATGTCAGCAGCACTACTATCGGCAGGAAGGCCACCCCTTGGATCTGTCCGCGTATCGCTTTGTCGGGGCTACCGTTCTCGAAAGTGTTTTTGGTCAGTTCCGACAGCTTCAGTTTGTGGCTGCTGAAGTAGAATCGGAGCAGCGCGCAAATCAGCACCAGCGACACAAACACCCATCCCGGTGCCGTCAGTTGGGGGCGCTCCTGCAGGCCGCTGTGCTGCGGGGACAGCTTGTGTCCGGTGAAGAGGGTCCGGCGGTAGACGGTGTCGGGTGCATCGCAGGGGCGGAATATCGAGTCCAGCGGGATGCCGGTGTTAGTTTCGGCTTCCTCGGGCGTCGGATATGGCTCGGCCAGTTGGTAGAAGGGCAGTTCGTTGAAGGTTATTGTGTCGGCTTGTGGCATCTCATTGCTTGATTATCTTTTTCACTGTGCCGTTGGCGGCTTTTATAAGGTAGACTCCGGCGGGGAACAGTTGCAGGTCCAGCCGGCAAGGGGCTCCTGCGGCGAGGTGTATGAGCGCGATGTGGCGTCCCAGTATGTCGGTCAGTTCGGCGTCGGTCTCGCATGGTGCTTCGATCCACACGGTTCCGTCGGTGACGGTGGGCCGGATGCTCAGTTCGCCACTTTCGGAAGGTTTCTCGATGGTCAGCAGCGTTGTTCCGAACCATCCGCAGGCGGTGTCCCAGATGGCGGCGGGCAGCTCCACGTCGTCGATCCACGCGCAGTCGCTTCCTGAGTTGCCGCTGTCGTCTTTCACATATCTCCACAGCAGTCGGTGGTTCCCGCTTCCGATCGGATAGGAGCAGCGCCGCCATCCGGTGTTTCCCGAAATCTCCAGATGCTTCACTCCATCGATGTTGAACAGCAGTCGGTCGTAGTTCTGCTCGCTGCTTGTGCGTGCCCAGAAGGCGATACTGTCGGGCGCAGCAAGCAGCAGGTCGATTCCGAGGTCTGATGTCTGTCGGCCGCCTATAGGAGCAGAGCGCAGGCTGATGCGGCCGCTATGGTGCTCGGCGGTGTCGACAATCCAGGGACGCAGCGAGCTGGTGTCCCATGGATGGCTCGCGAATCCGTTCTCGAAGCCGTCTGCCCGTGGGCCAGCAGTGAGCCATATGTCGTAGTTGCGACGATAGTTCCCGCGGGCGATGAACGCTTCGATGTGCAGATGGCTGACGGTGTCGGGGGTGGTGAAACCAGCAGTGGATCCTGAGTTCAGGGTTATGAGCCTGTCGGCGGTTGGGAGTGCTGTTACGGTTACGCTCATACTGTCGCTGAGTCCTTCGACGGAGGCTTGCAGTAGGTATCCGCTGTTGGGCCATATATGTGGCTGCTCCGCTGTGTCGGCGTCGAGTACCGATATGGTGAGCGACGGGGGCACCCCGTCGAGCCGTCCGTGCAGATGCAGCGGCGAGCATTCCACATTGCCGGTGATGCTGTAGGCATAGAGTTCGCCGCTCCACCGTTGCTCCCATTGCAGCACGGATATCGCTGTATGCATCGGCAGTTCGGCATGCGGCAACAGGGTGTCGGCATGCTGCGTCGGTGCGTCGAAAAGGGCCTGTGTGGTATCATCGCAGAGCAGTTGCACCGCAACGTCGTATAGCGTGTCGTCGCAGAGGTTCACCAGAAGGAAGTCGACGGTGGTGTCGGCGACGGCCGCGTTGCGGAATGTGACGGTGTGTTCCTGCGGCATCGCGGTGTATGTTGTGTCGACAACCGGTGCGCAATGCGTCATTGTGGCGGTGAAGACGACGGGCAGCGTGTCGAGCGGGCGGACGAAGCGGATTGCGGTGCTGCGCCGGTCTTCGAGCACGATTGCGGCCAGCAGCTCGCCTCCCTGGACGGCGCTCACGGTGGCTCCCGGAGTACCGCTGATGCGGGTGGTTGCGGTGCCGACCGGCAGCGTGTCGGGTGCGTGGAAGCTCAGCCGCTGCGGTGCTCCCAGATAGGGCTTGAGACTCGGGTCGCCAAGCAGGCAGTAGGTCTCCCAGTAGAATTTGTCGTAGGGCGATCCGAAAGCGCTCACAGCCAGGTTGCCTGCTGCCAGCAGCGCTCCCTGGGTGGCGGCTTCTCCTTGCAGGAAGAGGTCGAATGCGCCGGGATGCAGGCTGTCATAGGCGGGTGCGAGGCTGAACGGATATTTAGGCCCCACGGCCCAGTAGTAGTCCTCGTTCCAGAGGGTCGAGTTGGTGGCTCCGATCACCCCGATTGCGCCCGACTGTGGCTTGCGCAGAAGCTGCTCTCCGAAGCAGGTGCCGTCGAAAGCGTTGCTCAGACAGCAGTTGTTGACGTACAGCAGGGGTTGCGTGCAGCCGAGGGTGTCGATAGCGGCGAAACCCACAGCGGGGCGGGTCCATCCGCCGGTCGAGCAATGGGCCGTATAGTTGAGGAATGCGGCTCCGGAGGCGATATCGTCCAGTATCCCGCCGCGTTGGTTCTCCGAATCGGGGTTGTGGTAGCAGGCGGTGTCGATCGTGGGCTGCTCCGCTACGATACGTCCCTTGAGGTAGTTCACCTGCCCGTTGGTGGTGGTCGGTGCCGGAGTCGTGTTCTCCTTTCCGGCAACGAGTATCGCGCGTTGCAACTGGGCGGCGTCGAGATCGTGGCATTGCTCGTAGCGCAATGTCTTCTCTACCACGGCGCGCAGCTCGGCGGTGTCGTTCACTGGCCAGCGTCCGATCAACGCATCGGGCAGGTAGTCGCCCGTATGTTCGGCATAGTAGAGGTCGGTGGAATGGTTGTTCAGCTCCTGCGGGTGGGTGAGGCCGATATACGACTGGATCTGTGCCACATCGCCCACCACCAGCAGATACTTCGGCCAGCGGCCGTCGGCATCCTCCCAACGGCTCTCGATCAGCGCTTTCACCGCATTGCGCTTGTTGGTGTCGGCATAAATTTCCTCCACCTCGTAGCCTTCCTGCCGTTTCCATGCGACAAAAGGTTGCAGCCCCTCGCTGAACTGCGGCCGCGAAACTATCATATAGCGCTCCGGAAGAGTGGCGTCGGGTTCCAGCAGCGGGTGCCCCTTCACCTCGAGCACCGCATCCAGCCGTGTGCTCACAAGCAGCGAGCGGCGAACCGGATTGTAGGCCGCGGGCCGCACGGTGATGCGGTAGATCTCGTTCCGCCCCATAGTGCCCAGATGGCTCACCTCGAGCGGTTCGCCGCCCCGGTAGTCGGAGTCGGCGGCATATGTCGCCTTGTCGGGCTCGTATTCCGGCTGCGGGCCGTCTTTCACCCACGCGGCGGCCACGGGCGCAAGCGGGCGTCCCTCGTCGACGACGCTGTCCCATCTCTCCTCAGTATGCTCCATAAGGCTTATTGCAAGACTGCAACCGCGCGGAAGGGACACTACGGTACTCAGCGTCGGCAGCGCCGGTTTCCCGGTTTCGCCGTTCTCCAGATTCATCCCATCGGCATGCAGCTCGTTGAAACGGTCCCCGGCTGTACCGATAAATACATTCCCCCACTCGAAATGCACAGCAAAGGTGCTGTCGCCGGTCCTATCGACCTGCAACAACGCCTTTCCGGGACCTTGTGCCAATGTTGCCGTAAATGGTAACAGACACGCAATCAGCACTGTCAGTATTCGTGGGCGCATACGTTCATTATAATTTGGCGGTGCAAAATTACGAAAAATTTCCAATCTGCAAAGCAATGTCCTTAATTGCCCATTAACGCCCCCAACACCCTATCAACACCCTATCTTCTACCTATCAACTACCACCGTTCTTCGATCGTTCTTCGATTGTTCTTCGATCGTTCTTCGAT
>ONYC01000165.1 GCA_900321975.1 uncultured Bacteroidales bacterium | reverse complement strand
CGCCTTTGTGCTCTTCGAGTATCCATTGGCGGAGCCAGGGTTCGTCCTGGTCGAGGGGGAGGAACCAGTGCTTGGTTTCTTTGAGCACGGGCTTCGAGCCGCTGAGGGCGCTCTTGGGGTTGATGAGGTCGGTGGCGTTGAGCGATGTGCCGCAGGCTTCGCATTGGTCACCGTAGGCGCGCTCGTTGCCGCAATGGGGGCAGGTGCCGGTGATGTAGCGGTCGGCCAGGAAGCAGCCCGCCTCTTCGTCGTAATACTGCTGCGACACTTTCTCGACGAATTTGCCTTCGTCGTAGAGTTTCTTGAAGTATTCGGCTGCGGTCTCGTGGTGCTCCTTGCTGCTGGTGCGGCTGTAGATGTCGAACGAGATGCCCAGTTCGGCGAACGAGTCCTTGATGATCTTGTGGTAGCGGTCGACGATGTCCTGCGGGGTGCAGCCCTCTTTGCGGGCTTTGATGGTGATGGGCACGCCGTGTTCGTCGCTTCCACCGATGAACATCACCTGCTCGCCCTGGGCGCGGAGATAGCGCACATAGACGTCGGCCGGGACGTAGACACCGGCCAGGTGGCCGATATGCACCGGACCGTTGGCGTAGGGCAGGGCCGATGTTACGGTGTAGCGTTTGTATTTGCGGTCTTTTTCTGTGTAGGTCATTATGCTATTCCTGATATGTGTAGGTTGTCTGGTTGCCTTGGTCGTCGGTGACGGTCAGGGGGAATCCTGCGTTGTTATAGGTGTAGACGAAGTCCATCACTCTCGCCACGGGCACGCTGCGCTCGATGGGGTAGGGACCAGCCATGGGTATATTTATGGTGAGGTTGACGTCGGCCATACCGTGGTTGTCCATGATGGTGTAGTTGTTGGCCGAGAGCACCTGCGGGTCGAGCATTCCGATCATGCCCTGGAGGGGGTTGTGCTGGTCGTCGTAGGTGTAGTCGATGGTGTCCTTGAGCGAGATGGTCAGGGGCTGTTCTCCCTGGATTAGCGATACAAAGGCCGCCGCAGCACCCAGCACCTCGGTGAGGTCGATAAACTGCGAGATGTCTTCCATCGTGATGCCGGCGTTGATATCGGCGTTGATAATCATGCGGCTCACGTTGTCGCCCTGCCATTCGAGGGTGGCATAGATGTCGGCGTTGTTGAGGGTGAACTTGCTGCCGTTCTTCGCGCCGCCCAGGTCGATGTCGCCGATCAGGTCGCCCAGAAGGGTGCTGATGTAGCTGGCGTCTACATCGAGGTCGATGCGGTTGATTTTGTTGCCGGCGTTATGCGAAACGGTGGCGTTCACCGAGCGGTTACCGTCGGTATAGATTCCGATGGCCGAGATGAGGTTGCCGCTGTATGTGACGCGGGTTTCGGTCTCGATGCCTTCAACCGTCTGGGTGATGGACGACACGCGGTTGCCGTTGTAGCTGAACTGCTGCACGCCGGCTGCTTCTCCTTCGAGGTCGCGCGACTCGATGCGGTCCAGTTTCGAACCTGCCCACACCCAGTGCTGGGTCCCATCGTCGTTGCTGACGGTAGCGATATGGGCCTCGGGATTGTAGATACCTTCGCCTGTGGTGGGCTGGGGCTCGGGGGTGGGGTCGTCTTTCTTGCAGCCGGTCAGGCTGACGACGGCAATGGCGCAAACGGCCAAAAGAATCTTTTTCATAACGAGGTTGTTTTATTTTGTTTGGGTTTTTATTCGTCTTTCTTCTCTTCCTGCGCCTCTTCGGGCTCCGGTTCGAGCTTGCCGGCGGCGAGCAGGATGTTGTACCATGAGAAGAGCTTCTTTACGTCCGAAGCGTGGACGCGCTCGCGGTCATAGTCGGGCAGCACCGCCTCGAGCAGGGCGAACATCTCCTTGCTGTCGGCCTTCTTCGGGTCGAAAGCCGTCGGCTTGGCCCCGAGGTGGTTGTAGACGGCGGTATAGACCTCGCTCAGAGGGCGCTCGTCGCTGTCGGTGAACAGGCGTATCTCGCCCAGCGAGCTGATGCGGTCGTTCTTGAACACGGGGTACTTCTGACCCGACACGAGGTTTTTAACTATGGCGCCGCCTTTGGTCTGCGACACGAGTTCACTCAGATCCGGCTTGCCGGAAATCACTAGGATGTTTGTTAAGTCCATTGTTAGTACTTTTCTTTACGTTTTTATGCTATTGAAGTTGTATAACGCCAAATTCCGCACATTATTGTACCAACATATAAAAAAAGTTTGTTTTCCACCTATTTTCGACCTATCTTCTACCTATCAACTACCACCGTTCTTCGATAGTTCTTCGATAGTTCTTCGATCGTTCTTCGAT
>ONYC01000128.1 GCA_900321975.1 uncultured Bacteroidales bacterium | reverse complement strand
GCAGAAACGTCTGGTGCTGGCCAAGGCAAAAAAAGTAGATTGGGGTATCTGCCGTCCATCATCAATAATACTTCCTTCGCGCCGCGTTTCCCCCCGCGAACTCGACCGCATCATGAAAGAGCGCCTCGTCGTCACCACCCGCATCTTCGACAACGAGCAGATATGCTGGGGCAAGGAGAATGCCCATGTGGATTGTGATAACCTAAAAAAGCCTTGGACGAATTACATTCCGCGAGACACGGTGCTGCACTATGCCGGCGGCACCCTCATCCTCAAGCGTGTTCAGTTGCCTTGGCTCACCAGCCACTACCAGCACTTCATCGAGGTGCATCAGCAAAGCAACGGCGACGCCTACGACCGCACAGGCTCCATCTTTGTGTTGCAAACCAACGGCTGGGTTCCGCACAACTTCTTCGACGGCATCAATCAGCACCCCGACTCGCTGCCCACCTTTATCGGCCGGGATGGCCAGCGCTACCAGGGCATGATATCCCAAACTGGATACAGCGTCCCGCTAGAGCTGGTGCGCTTCTTCACCCCCTTCGGCGTGGGCCATTTCAACGACCGCATGAAAGGTTACGGCATCGACTGGCGTAACGAGACTTTCTACCGTCAGGAAATCACCGACCTGTATCACTTCGGCGGCGACGTGGTTATCGGTGCCTGGATAGGCAACTACGACGGTGGCGGCCATATCATCACCGTCGATATCAAGTCGTACCCCAACGACTATACGGAGCTGGAGGACAGCGCGGAGTGGTCGGGCCTTATTGAACCTCTCTTCAACACCTGCAATGTTCTCGAAATGGCTGGGCAAAACTATGGCAAGCTGTTCGCCACCGACTCGCTGACAGTGAAGTTCAAGATTCTTCCAGAAATGAGTGATGGCACATTGAAATCGGCCAAACTCCGCTACATCAGCACCGGCCACGGCGGCTGGGGCGAAGGCGACGAGTTTGTTCCGAAAACCAATACCATCCTTATCGACGGCAAGCCCGCCTTTACCCACACTCCCTGGCGCCAGGACTGCGGCTGCTACCGCGACCTCAACCCCGTCAGCGGCAACTTCTGGAACGGCCTCAGCAGTTCCGACTTCTCGCGTAGCGGCTGGTGCCCCGGCACGGCCACACAACCCGTCTACTTCGACCTCTCGCCTTGGGCCGACGGCAAGGAGCACACCCTCACCGTAGCCATCCCGCAAGGCAAACCGGTGGAGGGTATGTTCAGCCATTGGGCAGTGAGCGGAACACTCATCGTTGAATACTAAACAATGAAACGTACAGCACTTGTTATATTGCTGCTGATTGCGGCAACGGTATGCCAGGGGCAGCAGGTGAAGATTATCTTCGCAGGCGACCTTATGGGCCACATGCCTCAGCACAATGCAGCCTTGAAAACTGATGGCAGCTACGACTATTCGCCTTGCTTCCGATATGTAAAAGATTATGTACAAAGCGCCGACTTGGCTGTTCTCAACCTCGAGGTGCCACTTGACGGCAAGCCTTACAGCGGATATCCGCAATTTTCGGCTCCTGACGCCCTTGCGGCATGCGCCAAGGAGGCCGGCTTCGATATTATGACCACTGCCAACAACCATTGTATGGATCGTGGCCGGCACGGACTGGAACGCACACTGAAGGCGCTCGACAGCCTTGGTATACCGCATCTGGGCACATACCGCAACCAAAAGCAGCACGATGCAGAACATCCGATGATTGTGGAGAGGAACGGTCTGCGCCTGGCACTGCTTACCTATACATACGGAACAAACGGGATTCCAGTGCAGCATCCAAATGTAGTGAATATGATAGACACCACTGAGATGGCCCGTGACCTGAAAATTGCCCATCAGAAAGGGGCAGATTTTGTCATCACGCTTATCCACTGGGGAATAGAATATGCAGTAAAAGCCAACGAAGAGCAGTCGCAGATAGCCCTTTGGCTGTTGGAACACGGATGCGATGCCGTTATAGGCGGACATCCTCATGTGGTGCAGAATTTCACCTTGGATGCCATTCCGGACAATGGCCGATATCCCGAGATTGTGGTTTACTCGATGGGGAATCTCGTCAGCAACCAACGTGATGTTAATACCGACGGTGGTATTATGATAGAATTGACGTTAAGCAAATTCCGTAAAACGAAACATATCGTACAGCACTGCCTTTATTTGCCATATTGGGTCTACCGGGGAACAATTGACGGATTGTACCAATATTACATTGTACCTTCGGCCGATGCTGCTGCGCATCCGGAAAACTACCAGATTGAAGGCAACGATCTAAAAGCACTGCAAACTTTCGACAACAATACCCGTGCACGCCTATCGGCGTGTGCGTTGGACAATGGAGCAAATATAGCAGAGCGACAATATAATCCTTTCGCACCGATACTGAAGCATACCAGCCCATTCAGCACCGTGCCTACCATAGGAAATGGTTTCTTGAACAGTAAAATTGTCCGATAAACTATGATTCGGCGCAAGATAACCTGCACAAGACATACATAATTATATAGAATCAATAAATCAACAGAATGAAAAAACTTATTGTACTAACCTTAATGGCACTTTTAGCCGCAGGAAGCACCTATGCCCAACACCCGCAGCAACACTGCGGACGCCATCACAACTGCCCTCATGCACAACGCACAACATCAGGGCCACAGGTGAACGCCGATGGCATTGACCTTATGATTGTAAAAGCCTTTCCAACAGCAAAGAAGGTAAACAAAACAGAGAAATGGACTGAAGTATACGATGTGAAAGGGGCATTGCTCGGATACGCGGTTTACAGCAAGCCTGCCAGCGACGGCATCAAGGGCTATAACGGAGAAACACCGGTTCTGATTGCGCTGACCGCAAAGAAGAAGATTTCAGGGGTATACGCTCTGCCTAATAGCGAGACTCCACGGTTTGCCCAGCATGTGCAGGAATCCGGATTCTACGACACTTGGAATGGTCTCAGCATAAAGAAGGCTCTCAAAAAGAAAGTGGATACCGTCAGCGGTGCCACATTTACCAGCCGCGCCGTCTGCCAGAGTGTTATTGCCGCCTTGGAGAAACTCTAAACAGCATCCCAAAATAAAAACGCCCCGTACTTTGCCGTACGGGGCGTTTTTTGTATCCTCTATAGCTTTTATTCAGCTTTCGGGGTCTCTGCCTCAGCCACGGGAGCTTCAGCGACAGGAGCGGCGTTCTCGACCTTCTTGGCGCGCGAACGACGGGTAGCCTTAGCCTTCTTGGTGGTGGACTCTTTGAGCATATTCTCGTTATAGTCGACGAGCTCGATGATAGCCATCTCGGAGTTGTCGCCATGACGAATACCGGTCTTCAGGATACGGGTGTAGCCACCGGGACGGTTGGCCACCTTCTGCGACACTTCGCGGAAGAGTTCGTTGACGGCCTCTTTGCTATGGAGATAGCTGAAGACGATACGACGATTGTGGGTGGTATCCTCTTTCGAGCGGTTGATGATAGGCTCGACATATACGCGGAGAGCTTTAGCCTTGGCAACAGTGGTCTCAATGCGCTTATGCATAATAAGCGAGGTAGCCATGTTGGAGAGCATAGCAACGCGATGAGCGTGGGTTCTGGACAGATGATTAACTTTGCAACCGTGTCTCATATTCTTTCCTTATTCTTTATCTAATTTATACTTTGAAATATTCATACCGAACTCGAGGTTCTTCGAAGCAACGAGATTTTCAAGTTCAGTAAGCGATTTTTTACCGAAGTTGCGGAACTTCAGCAGGTCGGCCTTGTTGAAAGCCACGAGATCGCCAAGCGTCTCGACCTCGGCTGCCTTGAGGCAGTTGAGGGCGCGCACCGAAAGGTCGAGGTCGACCAACTTGGTGAGCAGAAGCTGGCGCACATGGGCGGTAGTCTCGTCGAACTCTTCCTGCACAGGCTTGGTCTCGACATCAAGCGTGATACGCTCGTCGGAGAAGAGCATGAAGTGCTGGATGAGTATAGTGGCGGCTTCCTTCAGAGCCTCCTTCGGGTGTATCGAACCATCGGTCTCGATGTCGAAAGTCAGTTTCTCATAGTCGGTACGCTGCTCGACGCGGTAGTCGTCGACTGAATACATCACATTCTTTATAGGAGTGTGAATGGAATCAATAGCGATAACACCGATAGGATCGGTGGCTTTCTTATTCTCGTCGGCAGGAACATAACCGCGGCCCTTGTCAATCGACAGGGAGATGCGGAGTTCGGTCTTGGGTTCCATATGGCAGATCTCGAGTTCGGGATTGAGCACCTGGAAACCATTAAGATTGCTGTTGAGATCACCGGCCTTAAAGACAGACTGCTCCTTAACGGTAAAGGTTATCTTCTCATGGTCAGTATCTTCGAGCTGACGGCGGAAGCGGACCTGTTTAAGACGCAGAATGATGTCGGTCATATCCTCAACGACACCGGGGAGCGAGGAGAATTCGTGGTCTACACCCTCAATCTGAACAGAAGTGATAGCATAGCCTTCGAGCGAAGAGAGAAGGACGCGACGCAATGCGTTGCCAATGGTAGTGCCGTAGCCAGGCTCCAACGGACGGAATTCGAATTTTCCGCGGAAGTCGTCAGCTTCAAGCATAACCACTTTGTCGGGTTTTTGGAATGATAAAATTGCCATTTGTTATCCTTTCTTTCTTTTATTATTTGGCGCTTGAGAAACAAATGTCTCAAGCAGTTGCCCAGCGGGCTATTACTTCGAGTAGAGGTCGACGATCAACTGCTCATTGATGGTCTCGGGGATATCCGAGCGCTGCGGGTAGTTGACAAACTTGCCGGTCAAAGTGGCGCCGTCCCACTCAAGCCAGGGATAGTTGGTGCCCTTCGAAGCGAGAGCATCAGCGATAATCTCGAGGGATTTGCTGCGCTCACGGACGGAGATGACATCACCTTCGCGGAGAGAATAAGAGGGAACGTTGACCACATTGCCATTGACGGCTATATGGCGATGAGAAACCAGCTGACGGGCCTGAGCGCGGCTGCGGGCAATGCCTAAACGATAGACGACATTGTCGAGACGAGCCTCGATAAGCTTCATCAACTCCTCACCGGTAATACCACCACGACGGGAGGCTTCAGCATAGAGTTTGCGGAACTGGCGCTCAAGGATACCATAAGTATACTTGGCCTTCTGCTTCTCGTTCAGCTGGATGCCGTACTCGGAGGTCTTGCTACGACGACGATTCTGGCCGTGCATACCGGGAGCATACGGTTTCTTCTCGTAACTCTTGTCCGGGCCATAGATAGGCTCGTGGAATTTTCTTGCGATTTTGGTCTTCGGACCTGTGTATCTTGCCATTGTTAAATACTTCTTTTAAAGATTAATAATTACACGCGACGACGTTTCGGGGGACGGCAACCATTGTGAGGCAGCGGGGTGATGTCGGTGATTTCGGTTACCTCGATACCGCAGGTGCTGATTGCGCGGATTGCAGATTCACGTCCTTGACCGGGTCCTTTTACAAAGACCTTAACTTTTCTTAGGCCCAAATCATAAGCAACTTTGCCGCAATCTTCCGCAGCCATCTGAGCGGCATACGGAGTG
>ONYC01000181.1 GCA_900321975.1 uncultured Bacteroidales bacterium | reverse complement strand
GATCGTTCTTCGATCGTTCTTCGATTGTTCTTCGATTCGAATCGAAGAACAATCGAAGAACGATCGAAGAACGATCGAAGAAATGCGGGCGAAAGCCAGTGGCGGCATGGGTGGAGATAAATTTTTAGCAGCCAATAAGCAAGAAAACAGCGCGGTCGGGTACAAAAGAGGGTGGAGGGTGAAAAAAAATTGAGTGGTATTGAAAAAAATATGTATCTTTGCACCGTTTTTGTGTTTTGATAAAAAAATGTAATGTCATATAAAATGAAAAAGTTAGCAACATCAATCCTGTTACTTGCAGCCGTGTTGGCCCCTGTGGCCGCCGATGCACGCAATGTGTCGATGCAGGAGGCCCGCGAGGCCGCCGCCTTCTATATGCAGCAGAACGCTATGCATGGCGACGTCAAGGCTTCGGACCTCAGGCTGGTATACCAGTTTGATAATGAGAATCTCGGCGTGGCCGAGAGCTATGTATTCAACGTGTCCGACTGGGGCTGGATCATCATGACCGGCTCGACAGCCGCCGAACCGGTGATCGGCTATTCCGACAACGGAACCATCGACCAGTGGGACCTTATGCCCGACAATATGCGCTGGTGGGTGGAGGGCTTTTCCCAGATGGTTGGCGAAATCCAGGACGACGACCAGACCGGCAAGTTCGACGACATGGCCGAATGGACCAATCTCCTGAACCGCGTGCCCAAGGCCAGCCCAAAGGACGACCCCCGAGTGATCCTGCTGGATTCCTTCTGGGAGCAGGGCGAGAACCGCGGTGCTACCTATAACCTCCGCTGCCCCTACGACTCGACGGTGAACAAGTACACCTATGTGGGCTGTGTGGCCACCGCCCTGTCGCAGATCATACGCTACTACGGCTTCCCCCTTCAGGCCACCGGCGGACGCAAGAACTATTCGACGCGTACGAGCCGCTATCGTGTGAAACTCGATTTCGACACCCTTCACTTCGACTATTCCCTGATGCCTGTCCGCCTGAACAGTTCGTCGTCGCAGGCCCAGATCGACGAAGTGGCCCGCCTGTGCTTTGCCGTAGGTGTGTCGGTCCAGATGGACTATGGCGTTGACGGAAGCGGCGCTTTCTCGGACAAAGTGCCCACGTCGATGTCGAGCTACTTCAAGTATGAGACCGGCACTATGACCGAGCGTGACCTGACTACGACGAACAATTTCCTCAATATTCTCAGAAACGACCTCATGCTCCGCCGTCCGGTGTATATGGGCGGTGCGTCGCAGGGTGGCAGCGGCCGCGATGCCGCCGGCCATGCTTGGGTGTGCTGTGGCTATCGTACCGACAACGAGGACATGTACTATATGAACTGGGGCTGGGGCCGTGCCGGCGACGGTTTCTTCAACCTCCGCCAGAATGATATGAATCCCTCGGGCTTCTCGTACAATTTCAAGCTCCGCCAGGAGCATATCACTGGTATCATCCCGCCGCATGCCGATTCGACGACGGTCAATTTCCTTGCCATCGAGAGTGCCGAAGGCACCACGGTATTAGAGGCGGCATACCCCAATCCCGCCTTCCAGAGCGTCGCCATTCCCTATAGCACCACCACTGCCGGCGAGATGCAGATATTCGGCATTGACGGCAAGCTGGTGGCTACCCGCCGCCTGCAGGCCGGAAGCGGCCGTGTGGAGCTGAGCGTGGCCGGGATGCCCGCCGGCATCTACGTCTACCGCCTCGGCGGCCAGAGCGGCAAGTTTATCGTGCGCTAGATTTCAGAAGAATAAAAAACAAGAATGGCCGGCGTGTCCGATCGGGACACACCGGCCATTCCCTTTCTCTGCAGCCTATCCCAGAAGCGGCAGCTTGACGGTGAAGGTCGACCCCTGGCCGAGCTCGCTCTCGAGCGAGATATGGCCGTGATGCAGGCGCACCACCTGGGCCACATAGTTGAGGCCGATGCCGAAGCCTTTGACGTTGTGGACGTTGCCGGTCGATACGCGGTAGAACTTCTCGAACACGCGCTTCTGGTTCTCCTTGGCGATGCCGATGCCGTGGTCCTTGACCGAGAGGACTATATTCTCGTTGTCGCAGAGGGTGGTGACCACGATGCGGGGGGCGTCGACCGAATATTTGATGGCGTTGTCGATCAGGTTGTAGACCATGTTGGTGATGTGCAGCTCGTCGGCCTCGAGGGTCGAGGGCGAGGCGTCGAGGTGGGCCTCGATGGAGCCGCCGCGGTTGGCGATGGTCAGGCGGAAGCTCTGCAGCACTTTGGCGGTCAAAGAGTTGATGTCGACCTCCTTGGGGTTTATGGCGAAGTTTTTGTTGGCCATCTTGGCGCTTTGGAGGATGGTCTCGACGAGTACACGCATGCGCTGGTTCTCGTCGGAGATTATGCCCAGGAAGTTGCTGCGGGTGGCGGCGTCCTGCGACACGGTCTCGTCGCGCAGCATCTCGCAGGCCAGTCCGATGGTGGATATGGGGGTCTTGATCTCGTGGGTCATATTGTTGATGAACTCCGTCTTCATCTGGTCGAGGCGCCGCTGGGCAGCCAGGGTGCGCAGCGAGATGAAGAACATGGTGGCGATGACCACCAGGAGGAAGAGTGTCATATAGAGATAGACCTTGGTGTTGCTCTGGAGGAAGAGCTCGGTGTCGGGGAAGGCAAGGGTGATGAAATACTGTCCCGAGGAGACGACGCCGATGGGCGAAAAGTTGTAGCGGTAGGGCGATTCCTCGAGGCGGTTCTCCTTGCTGGCGTCTGAGCTGTAGAGGAACGAGCCCTGGCTGCCGTCGTAGATGCCCACCACCGGGTGGAGATCGATGCCGTTGAGCAGCAGCTCCTCGGCGATCAGCGAGTCGAGTTCCTGATAGTTGAACGATGTGGCGGGGTGGGAGGCGGTCTGGAACACCTCGCCGCTCATCTGGCGCACCACCTCGTCCATGGCGTTGTTCACGCTGACGTTGAACATATTGTCGCTTATCGAGAAGGTGCGGCGTGTCTGGACGAACTGGATGACCACCAAACTGAGTGCGGCCAGTGCAAAAATAGATATTACAAGAGTGCGAAACCAACGTTTCATGGTGTGCTGTTGATATTTTTAATACACTCTACTAACGTGTGTTATAAAAAAATATTATGCCCCGTGGGGCTTAATAATAAAAAAAGTTGTATTTTTGCAAAATATATGAAGATTGGAGTTATAATAGCAATGGATATCGAGTATCGGCAGATGCGCGATGCTCTCGGTGGCGACACCGGGCGGTTGGGTGGCAACGACATAGTGCTCTGGCAGTGCGGAATCGGCAAGGTGAATGCCGCCGTGGGCACCATGCGCCTTATTGCCGAGCACCACCCCGATGCCATACTCAGCACCGGCTTGGCCGGCGGCATCGACCCGCAGATGCGAATCGGCGACATCCTGGCTGCCACCCAGTGTGTATATCATGATGTGGACTGTGGAGGCATCTCCTCGGGAGGCGTGTGTCCCCTCGGCCAGGTGCAGGGGTTGCCTGCCCGCTACGATGCCGACCAACACCTTCTCGACCATGCGCTCACCGTCGAGCACGGCCCAGACGAGCGACTGATTACCGGCCTGATCTGCACTGGCGACCAATTCATTACCGACCGCGAGCGGCAGACCGTCATCAAACGCAACTTCGTCGACGGCCTGGCCTGCGACATGGAGAGCGCCGCCATTGCCCAGACCTGCTACCTATCCGAGGTGCCCTTCCTCAGCCTGCGCGTAATCAGCGACACCCCGGGTAAAACCGACAACCACCAGCAGCAGTGGGTCGACTTCCTCGGCTCCATGTGCGACACCTCGTTCCGCTTTGTAAAGAAATTTTTAGAAACATTGTAATACTATGGAAGTCATACAAAGCTTCACCATCGACCATACCCACCTGAAGCCGGGCATATACGTGTCGCGTATCGACAAAGGCTTCACTACCTTCGACCTCCGTATCACCGAGCCCAACCGCGAGCCCGCCGTCGCGCCGTCGGCCATGCACAGCCTCGAGCACCTGATGGCCACATGGTTTCGCAACTCGCAGGCTAAGGACGATGTGGTGTATGTCGGTCCAATGGGCTGCCTCACAGGCATGTATGTAGTCATGACCGGCAGCTATACCGTCGAGCAGATGCGCGCGCTGACAATCGAATGCCTCGAGTGGATACTCACCCAGACCGAAGTGCCAGCCACGACCCCCGAAACATGCGGCAACTGCTTGCTGCACGACCTGCCGATGTGCCATTGGGAGAGCCGCCGCTACCTCGACCGGCTGCGCAACGATTTCCACTGCGAATATACAAAACTGCAGGTAACACTGGCCGACGGCAAGGTGTTCGCCGATGCTTGATCAACCATTTATCAATACATAAACATGAAACGAATTGTATCACTGCTTGTTCTGGTCCTTGCCTTCGGCACGCTTGTCGCGCAGGAGAAGACCTTCGTCGCGTCAGACACAACCCGGCACAGCATCTTCTCGCCGGCCAGTCTCCAGCGCCGTGCGCTCGCCAAAGGCGAACACTACACCCTCGGCAAGGTGGTCGACGGCGATACAATCCCATATATCAAGCTGCCCGAGGTGAAGGTTTACGCCTCGGGTATGCTGCTTACACCGAAGGAGATAAAGAACAATAAGAAGCTCATCCGCAATGTCAGGCTCATGCTTCCCTACGCCCAAGAGGGCAAGCGACGCCTCGACGCCCTCGAGGTAGAGATAGCGGCCATGCCCAAGAAGCAGCGCAAGGCCGCCATCAAGAAAGCCGAAGAGGACCTTTTGCGCGACTACAAGGGCGAGATATCCAACTATACCTTCTCGCAGGGCTTGGTGCTCATAAAATTAATTGACCGCGAAACGTCGCGCTCGGCCTATAATATCGTGGGCGAGTTGCGCGGAAAACTGCGTGCCGGCCTCTATCAGACACTTGCAAAGCTCTTCGGCTACAACCTGAAGACGACATTCGACCCGAAGAACGACCCCAAGGACAACCTCATCGACCGCATCGTCATCTCCATCGAAAGGGGGCAGTTATGAAAGGTTTTTGCTTCCTTTCGGCCGTCCCGATGAGGGCTGAAGCCACCGACCGCGCCGAAATGGTCAACCAGCTTCTGGCGGGCGACACCGTCGAAATCGTCGAACAGCGCGAGAAATGGACCCTCGTGAAGTGCGACTACGACGGTTATCGCGGATGGGTCGACAACAAGCAGATCGTCCCCTTCGACAGCGCCGCTACCCTCGCCGAACGCTTTCTCCTCGGTACCCCTTACCTTTGGGGCGGCCGTTGGACGGGCGGTATCGACTGCTCGGGTCTCACCCAGGTCTGCTTCCGGGCCCTCGGTGTGTGGCTTCCACGCGACGCCTCGCAGCAAGCGACCTGCGGTAACGAAGTCTGTATGTGTGATATTATGCGCGACGATTTAGCCTTCTTCCAAAATCCCGAAGGGCGCATCATCCATGTGGGCATCTGCATGGGCGACGGCCGCATCGTCCACTCCTCCGGTCAAGTCCGCATCGACAAGCTCGATTCCCAAGGAATCCTCGTCGAACGCACCGGCCTCTATTCCCACCGTCTCCATTCCATCCGCCGCGTAGGTTAGGCTGGTTGATTTTTACCCTTACAATTTTATCGTTCGGTATACCGGTATACCAGTATACCACGTGCGATGCTTGTTGATGGGGTAGGAGCTAGTCGTTGCGGTATTCCTAGGGGGTGCTTTTGTTTGTTGCACAAAACAATAAAAAAGGCAGTCTGACGTTATTCTTTTTTGACGCGAACAGATGGTTCAAGCTATGAAGAAAATAACGCTGCATTACATTATCCTTTCCCTTCTCATCGGGCTTGTGGGCACATCCATGCATTTCGCCCATCATCTGGAGGTCGGCGACGGAGTGCGCGACTTCTTCTGCCATTTCTTTCCCATCGGCGAGACCTGCTGGGAGCACATGAAGATGATCTTCTTCCCCATGCTGCTGCTGGCCGTTATTATGTGCATAAAACAGAAGAGCATCAAAGCTGTTGGGGGACCGATGCTCTCTGCTACCATCACCATTCCCATCGCCATCGGGCTCTACTTCCTGTTCCACATAATCGCGCCCGAAGCCGAGCTTATCGCCGATGTGGTTGTCTATTGGGCTGAGATGTTCTTTGCCGTATGGCTGGCGCTGAAGCTGGACAAATGCGGTGGAATACGGCGCATGTGGCCGCTGTGGATTGCCGTTGCTGTGCTTTGGGTGGCGGCCTTCTTTGTGCTCACCTGCCATTATCCCGACTGGGACCTCTTCCGTGTGCCCGACGATTGGCAAGCCATCGACCCCGACGGACACGGCCACTCGCACCACCACTCGAAAATCTGACATCACCGCGCTTCATTTTTGAGGAAAATAAACGAAAAATGACAAAAAACAGAGCTATTTCGATAAAAAAACTTCTTATTCTGCTATTCACGCTGGCGAGTGGCGTAGTAGTGGCGCAGACCCATTTCTACAAGGGAAACTCGTCGTACAGTAGCGATATCCTCTACACCTGAGACGGAAAGTCGCTCTACAGGGGCAATTCGACCTATAGCAGCGATATCCTCTATACTTTCGATGGAAAACATGTCTATCGCGGCCGTTCGTCATACTTTTTTTTGCCACCTCGCAAAACGTTCGTATTTTTGCATCACGAAACCGGGGGAGGAAGGGGTCGAATGGGCTGGCGGCACCCCTCTGACTCCGGGATAAGTCCGTCCTAACACCGTCCCAACACCGTCCCAAGTCCGATGGGACTCCTGCCTTTGGCGGTGCCGACCCGGTTCTCTGCCGGTCGTTATACAGAATAAAAGCTATGTCGATACGAACAACAATGAAAAAGATCCTTTTTATCCTTATGGCGGCCGCGGTGGAAGCCGCTATTGCGTCGGTGCAGTAGGGCTTTTGTTAAAATAATTCGCAGATTCGAAAAATTGTCGTATCTTTGCATTTTATTTCGTAACGAATAAATAATGCAAATATATGGCAGAACTTACTGAACAGGAACAGATTCGCCGCAACTCGCTGGCCGAACTCAAGAAGCTGGGCATCAACCCGTATCCCGCAGCCCTCTATGAGGTGAACTGCAAGAGCAACGAAATTCTGGAACAATTCCCCAAAGACAATTCGCTGTTCCAGAATGTGAGCATTGCCGGCCGCATCATGAGCCGCCGCATCATGGGTGCCGCCTCGTTTGTCGAGCTGCAGGACAGCTATGGCCGCATACAGCTCTATATCAAGCGTGACGAGATTTGCCCCGACGAGGATAAGACCCTCTATAACACCGTCTTCAAGCGCCTGCTCGACATCGGCGACATTATCGGCGTTACCGGATATGTGTTCGTTACCCAGATGGGCGAGACTTCCATCCATGTGAAGAGCCTCACGGTATTGAGCAAGAGCCTCCGCCCCCTGCCCATCGTCAAGGAGAAAGACGGCGTGGTGTACGACGCCTTCAGCGATCCCGAGCTGCGCTACCGCCAGCGCTATGTGGACCTGATTGTCAATCCCCAGGTGCGCGATACCTTCGTGCAGCGAGCCAAGATTGTCAACGAGATGCGCAACTATTTCAACGAGCAGGGCTACCTTGAGGTGGATACTCCTGTACTACAGTCGATTCCCGGCGGTGCCGCCGCCCGTCCCTTTGTGACGCACCATAACGCCCTCGATATCGACCTCTACCTGCGCATCGCCAACGAGCTCTACCTCAAGCGCCTCATCGTAGGCGGATTCGCCGGTGTGTATGAATTCAGTCGCAACTTCCGCAACGAGGGCATGGACAAGACGCACAATCCCGAGTTCACCTGCATGGAGATCTACGTGGCCTACAAGGACTACAACTGGATG
>ONYC01000132.1 GCA_900321975.1 uncultured Bacteroidales bacterium | reverse complement strand
GTGCGCCACGAGCTGCTGGCGCTGTGGCTGCAGGCGGGTGTCTATTTCGGCACAGCCTGCCTGTCGATAAGGTTCATCAAGAGATTCCGTAGACGATGAGTCCCAACAAGCCCGACGCCAGGATGAGCAGAATGGGGCTTTTCTTGTAGCGCCACGTGAGAATGAATACGGCTGCGAAGATAAAGACGCTGAGGATGGAAAATCGCGTGTTGAAAAGCGAGATGTTGCCAATGGGCGTTGGTGCGAAAGCTGAGGGCATAAGTTGCAGAGCGGCAGCGGCGATAAGGCCCACAACGGCCAATCGTACTACACGCATAACTGCGACCACACGAGGCTCATCCTTGTGTAGCATAAGCCATCGGCCAACAACAAGCATCAAAGCCACAGGAATCACGATAACGGCCAACGAGGCCAGCAACGACCCGCAAACGGCGGCCCATTGGGGATAGCCGGCATTGATAACGGCGGTGTAGCCGGCATATGTGGCGGTATTGATGCCCACAGGACCTGGCGTCATCTGGCTTACGGCCAGCAAATCGGTAAACTCGGCAGCTGTCATCCATCCGTGATGAGTAACCACTTCGTTCTGGATAAGCGCCACCATCGAGTATCCGCCTCCAAAGGTGAAAGCACCAATCAACAAGAATGTATATATGAGTTCTACAAAAATCATTTCAACTTAGTTTCGTTTTGATTGAAATGCGAGTAGAGATAGCCGAGAAGTGCGGCTGCAAGGACCACAAGGACGGGATTGACGCCGAAGAGCCAGATAAGCAACGCGCAGAACAGAGGTATCCACACGTTGCGCCAGCCGACATTTGCGCTACGGGCCATATTGAACACAGGGGCGGCGATAAGGGCCACCACGCAGGGACGCAAGCCTATGAAGATTCGTTCGACATAGATATTTTCACGGAAAGCGCGAAAGAACATAGCCAGAAGAAGGATGAAAACAATGGGCATCATGATGTTACCAACGATAGCAACTGCCGCACCACGAGGACCGCGCAGTCGCTGACCGGTAACTGAGGCCATATTGACGGCGAAAACACCAGGCATAGCCTGAGAGAGAGCAACACAATCGAGGAATTCCTTCTCATCGAGCCAATGGTGCCGCTCCACCAGCTCGCGCTGCATAAGCGGTATCATAGCATATCCGCCGCCGACGGTGAAGGTTCCCACCTTGAAAAAACTATAGAACAAATCACAATATTTGACCATCGCTTGCGTTATAGAATATTATATAAACTGAAAAACAACATTTTTATTGTACCGATGAATACTTTGTTCTTCACAATCTTCATGCTCTTCGTGGTCGTAATGCTGACCCTCGACCTATTTGTTTTCCACAAGAAAGACCACATTGTCGGAGTGAAAGAAGCTGCCGCATGGACAGGCGTCTGGGTGGCTCTGGCAATGGGTTTCGCCGTGCTTGTCTACTTTTTCGGCGACTGGATGCTGCCGCCGGCCGACAGCACCGTCGACCTCGGCGCATACCGCCGCGAGATGATGTCCGAATTCCTGGCCGGTTACTTCCTCGAGGAGAGCCTCTCAATCGACAACATCTTCGTGATGATAATGATCTTCGTCTCCTTCGGCATCAAGAAGGAATACTACCACCGAGTGCTCTTCTGGGGCATCTTCGGCGCCATCGTGCTGCGATTCATATTCATCTTCGCCCTCGGAGCGCTGGTAACCAAGTTCGCCTGGCTGCTGGCAGTCTTCGGCGTGATACTCATCTACAGCGGCATCAAGATGTTCCGCAAGAAAGGCGAAGAGCATATCGACACCGAAAACCACCCGATAGTCAAGTTCGCTTCGAAACATTTCCCCGTAACCAAGGAGAGTCACGGCCACGATTTCTTCCACGCAGGCAAGATGACCCCCTTGTTCCTCGTGCTTCTGGTGATTGAGTTCTCCGACATCATCTTTGCTGTCGACTCCATACCCGCCGTCTTCTCGGTCACCCAAAACCCCGTGATTGTCTACACCTCCAACATCTTCGCCATCATGGGATTGCGCTCGCTCTTCTTCCTGCTGAGCGACATCGCCGACCGTTTCTGGCTACTGCACTATGGCTTGGGCGCGCTGCTCTGCTTCATTGGATTGAAGATGATTGGCGGCGAATTCTTCGGATGGCACGTTCCCACCCTTGCATCGCTGGCCGTCATCCTGGGCATATTGGTGCTAAGTATCTTATTATCAATACTTATACCCCAGAAAAAGGTGCAAGCCTGACGTCTCAGCTCCGTACTATCTCCGGCCGTTCTTCGATAGTTCTTCGATCGTTCTTCGATCGTTCTTCGATAGTATTTCGATTCGAATCGAAGAACAATCGAAGAACAATCGAAGAACAATCGAAGAACTATCGAAGAACTATCGAAGAACGGTGGTAGTTGATAGGTAGAGGATAGGGTGAAGATACGTTGTTTCAGTGTGTTAGAAAATAGGGGAAAAGATGGTGATTCTTCGATGAACCTTTGTTATAAAAAAAAAGCCCGCCAAATGGCGGGCTCTATATTGATGTTTTCTATTTGTGGCTTTTCTTCGGAGCGTCTTTACGGGGTTTGTGCATTGCCTCACGCAGCTGGCGGCGCTGGTCGGGGGTGAGCACTTCGTCGACACGCACCTTGGTAGTGTACATCTCGCGCGAGATGTCGCGCTGCAACTGGGCCTCGCGGTCGAAGAGCGGGAAAAGGGCTTTCGACTGGTCGCCGTCGAGCTTCATGTAAATGGCTATGCTGTCGCGGACGGCTTTCTGCCGGGCACGGAGCGCGGCGACACGTTCTTTCGAGGCGTCGGTGATAGTTTCGAGACGTTTGCGCTGCGACTGTGAGAGGTCGCCCACCATCTCGGTGATTTCGCGATGGCTTTTCCGTTCGGCAGCGTTGTTGCGGCCACCATTGTGCTGCGCCATGCACGGAAGTGCGGCGCACGATAGCATGATTGCGAGGATAAGGGTTTTTGTTTTCATTCGTAGATACATTCTATTGGGTTGAGGGCGGGTTCTTCGACGGCCGAACCATAGTAGCCATAGTCTTGCACCTGGGCGATCATCGAGCCCAAGCCGGCATCGTTGCTGGCTTGGACGCGGATGACGACTGTGCTTACCACGATGGCGAGCAGCACAGCGGCCACTGCCGACGAGGCAATGCGTTGCCACGTGTGTACGCGGTGCACGGGTTGCAGGTAGGGGTGCTGGCGCACTTGGGCCATTACTCCCTCGACCACATCCACCTTGCGTGGATACTGCTGGCGGGCCAGCTCCTGAAGTCCTTCGTCTATTGTCATTGTTTTATCATTTTAGCCAGGTTCTTTTTTGCGCGGAAAATCAGGCTTTCCACTTTGCTCAAGCTGCACTGCATCACGTCGGCTATCTGCTGGTAGGAGAAGTCCTCGTAGGTGTAGAGCACCAAGGCGGTACGCTGTTCGCTTTTGAGGCTACCGATGGCAGCGCGCAACTGGGCGAGCTGCTCGCGGCGCACCATCTGCTGCTCGGCGTTGAGATCGTCGGATGGCAGCTCGGGACGGTAGTCGTCGTCATCCTGCGGGTCTGACGACACATAGCGCCGCTGACTGTTCATCATCTTGCAGACGACGTTGACGGTGATGCGGTAGATGAAAGAGCTCAACTTCGAGTCGAACCGGAAGCGCGGCAGGGCTGTGTAGAGTTCTACAAACACACGCTGGGTCACTTCGTCGATTTCCAGTTTCGTTCCGCAGAGCTTGTAGGCGAGGTTGGCGACTATCTGTTGATAGCGTTCGACAATCTCGGCGTAAAGCTCGGTCTTACCAGCCAGCACGGCCTCTACTATTTGCTTGTCTTCCACTCGGCTCGAGTTCAATGATTATGTACTACGAAGGTTTTGTTTATTGCAATTATTTCAGGAAAAATATTGTTTTTTTTCGGAATTTTCCTGCTATTCGTATTTAAAACGCTCTATATCACGTCGATCGCGCTTGGTCGGACGGCCGATTCCGCGGTCGCGTTTCTCGAAGGCATATTGGCGGGCCATCTGTATGCGCTCGTATTCCTCCTGCGGGGTGCGGTCAATCATAAAGCCTTGCACCAGAGGGGCGCCGACACGGTTGGGAGGTAGCGCCAGCACTTCTACCTCCTTGTGCAGCTGGTCGATATTGAGGCTGTAGCGCTCGCCTATCTTCACGTCGTGGGCCGGCTTGAGCTCGCGTCCATCGGCCGTGAGGGTAACCTTGCCGCACTGGCATGCTTCGGCCGCCAGCGAACGCGTCTTGTAGAGCCGCACCGCCCAGAGGTATTTGTCGAGCCTCATATCTTGAAGATATACGTGATGGTGCCTTTCTGCTCCTCGGGTGCGGCGGCATCGGCGTTGAAGCGGGCCTTGCGAGCGGCAGCGATGGCTTTGCCTACAAGGTCGCCGTCGGCGGTGTTCGATCCTTTGGGCTGGAATTCGGCACGGGTTACATTTCCGTTACGGTCGACCCAGATCTGGACGACTACTGTACCTTGCTTGTTCGAGCCGTATTCAGGCTTGGGAAGGGCCACACTGCTGCGACCGGCAAGGGAATAGTTGGTGCCGTTACCGCCACCGTTGCCGTTGTAGTTGTTGCTGCTCTGAGTGCCATTGGGCTTGCCTTGGTCGCCGGTACCGGTCGACTGTCCCTGGCTGCCACTGCCGCTCTGTTGGTTGCGTTTGCCGGGGAAAAGGGCGTTACGGTTGATTTCCGGTTCCTTGGGGGTGACCACGGGTTGCGGTTCGGGCTGCTGGGTAACGGTATTGCCCTGGACAGGACTGGAGTTGACCGACGGGGCCGGCTCTGTGTGCTGGGTGGCAACCTGATTGGGGGCGGCGGAAACAGTGGGCGTTACTGGCTCGCTGGCAGGTTGCGGATTGTCGCCGCTGCCGAAGTCGCTGTTTCCGATATTCACCTCGACTCCCTCTTCAGGAATCGGAGGGTCAGGCGGATCGTAGCCGAACGATATGAGCACCACCGCCACAAGCAACATCAGCACGACGGTGCAGATACCGGATATGATCTTGTTCTTGCTCATTGCTTTGGTGATGTTGCAAGGATTACCTTATGTTTGGTGCCGTTGGCGCTGTTGATGCTGTTCACGGCATCGATGACCACCACCACATCCTGGACGGGCACGTTCTTGTCGGCTCGCAGCACCACACAGGCATCATCCACTCCGACGCCGCCGATGCTGGTGCTGATGAACGACTCGAGTTCGTCGACCGTGATGGGCACATCGTTGTCGACAAAGAAGTTGTGGTTCTCGTCGATATACACCGTTACGTTCTCGCGGGCCATCGTCTTGCTGTTGCTCTCAGGGAGCAGAAGCTTGACGGCGTTGGGGCTGATGAGCGTCGATGTAATCATAAAGAAGATGAGCAACAGGAACACCAGGTCGCTCATACTCGACGAGTTGGTCTCTATCTTTATTCTATTCTGGCTCTTAATCATCTTTATAAACTGTAAGTTTTAAGCTGTGAGTTTCAAGCTGTAAGTTTCAAGCTGTGGGCTTACAGATTATATCAGGCTGGTTCGTGAAGGAGGTCCATAAACTCGTTGGCACGCACCTCAAGCTCGAAGACTACATTGTTGATGCGGTTGACCAGCAGGTTGTTGAGGAAGTAGCAGACGATACCGACGATAAGACCGCCGACAGTGGTAACCATAGCGGTATAGATACCCGATGCTAGCATCTGGATATCGATATTGTTGCCGGTATAAGCCATCTCCTGGAAAGCTTGGATCATACCCACCACAGTGCCGAGGAAACCGATCATCGGGCCCAGCGAGGCGACGGTGGAAACGAGTGAGACGCGCTTCTCGAGGTTTGCCACTTCGAGTTGGCCTTCGTTCTCGATGGCAGCCTGGATATCGGGCAGAGGGCGACCGAGACGGGAGAAGCCCTTGCTTATCATACGGCCCAGCGGAGTGGCTGTCTCTTTGGCCAGGTTGCGGGCGGCATCGATATTGCCCTCATGGACATACTGGCGGATGCGCTCCATAAACTCGCTGTCGTCTTTGCCTTTGAGGGCTCCGTTGAGGGTGAGGTAGCGCTCGATGAAGACATAGACGGCCAGTACCAGAAGCAGCACCAGCACCAACATAATCCAACCGCCGTTGACGGCCATATCCCAGAGGGTTACACGCTCGGTCGAGGCGGTAGCCACAGCGTTCTCGAGAGTGTCGACAGCTGTAGCGGCATCTGCTTGAATCATTAAGAGTTTGTTGATCATTGCTTGATAAATGTGTTATTGTTTTTATTTATTCGTTATATTCAGAATCAGAACCTGAGCACTGCACCGACTCCCGGCTGCCATCCGTCGGCTGTGGGGAGAGCCGTCGGCGCGAGATTTAGGGTCAGGTCGTCATCGATCTTGAAGTCGAATAGATGTCCGAAGACATAGGCATCGACCAGATTGAGTGCGTAGATACCGACGGTGATGATAACCATCAGCTGGAAATCGCGGTTATATGAATTGTAGAGACTGTAGATATTGCTGGTGGGATATGAGGCATAGTCGCTCAGATTGGGAGTGTCGTTGTGGTTCACACGGAAGAGGTACTCCTCCTTGAACATATCCATCCTCTGGTAGTTGTAGTTGATGAAGTAGCCCATCACGGCGAAACCGCCATATATAATAGGTATCTTCCAAGCCTGATGGTTATACACCTGTCCCCCACCCGGTATCAGCGACCAGCACATAGCCTTCATCGCCGAATGTTCCTGAGCATGGAGGGATGCAAACGAAAAAGGGAAAAGAAGAAACAGGCTGACGCATAGCACATGCGCTAGCTTGTTTCCTTTTTCCCTTTTCGATGTTGTCATTTCTCGAGCAGATTCATGATGCGCTCGAAGTCGGCATCCGAGTTGAAGGCGATAGTCAACGTGCCTTTGCCGCGCTGCGAACGTTTGATTTCCACCACCGACTGCAGACGCTGTCTGAGGCGGTCTTTGGCGTCGACATGCTGCTTGGGAAGGTCTCCACGACGCTGAACGGTTTTCACTACCGGCTGCTTGGCCTGCTTTATCATCTGCTCGGTTTGATGCACCGAGAGACCGCGCTCGACGATGGCGTGCAGGATCTCGAGGTGGCGTTCCACATCCTCGACCCCGGCCAATGCACGGGCATGAGCCATGCTGATTTTGTCGCCGCTCAGGGCCAGCTGGGTCTCGGCCGGGAGGTTGAGCAGGCGGAGGTAGTTGGTGATGGTGGAGCGGTTCTTGCCCACCTTCTCGCTGAGTTGGTCATGGGTGAGGCGGCACTCCTCGATGAGGGCCTTGTAGCCGAGCGCCACTTCCATAGCGTTGAGGTCGGCACGCTGGATATTCTCCACCAGCGCCATCTCCATCATTTGGGTATCGGTGGCCACACGGACGTAGGCCGGAATCTCCTTGAGGCCGGCCAGCTGCGAGGCGCGCATACGGCGTTCGCCGGCGATGAGCTGGTAGCTGCCGTCGGGCATCTGGCGCACGGTTATAGGTGTGATAACACCTTGCTGGCGGATACTCTGGGCAAGTTCCTCGAGAGCCTCCTTGTCGAACTCTTTGCGCGGCTGGTAGGGGTTGGCCGTGATTTTGGCCAACGGTATCTCGCTAATGGTGGCTGCGACCGAACCTCCCTTGGCGGCATCGATGTCGATGTCGGGAAGTATCGAACCAAGTCCGCGGCCCAAGCCACCTGTCTTTTTGATTGCCATAGGTTACAACATTTTATTGCGCTTCAGGATTTCCTGAGCGAGGTTGAGATAGTTGACGGAGCCGGTCGAGGCTGCGTCGTGCATAATGATGCTCTTGCCGTAGCTGGGAGCTTCGGCGAGCTTGGTATTACGGAATATGACCGTCTCGAACACCATTTGTTTGAAGTGGTCGCGCACGTCCTCCACCACCTGGCGGGCCAGGCGGAGACGGTGGTCGTACATGGTGATGAGCAGACCTTCGATGCTCAGCCTGGGGTTGAGGCGTGTCTGCACGATGCGTATGGTGTTGAGCAGCTTGCCCAGTCCTTCGAGTGCGAAATATTCGCTTTGGATGGGGATAATCACCGAATCGGAAGCCGTGAGGGCGTTGATGGTGATAAGGCCGAGCGAAGGCGAGCAGTCGATGATGACGAAGTCATAACGGTCCTTTACCGGATCCAGAGCGCGGGCGAGGAATCCTTCGCGACCTTTTTCGTTGATAAGCTCCACTTCGGCACCGACAAGGTCGATGCGGGTCGGCAGCAGGTCGAGGTTTGGGGTGTCGGTCTCGCAGATGATGTCGGCGGCATTGGCCTGACCGAGTATGCATTCGTAGACGCTCTTCTCCAGTCCGTCGGGATCGAAACCGAGACCCGAGGTGGCGTTGGCCTGCGGGTCGCAGTCGACGAGCAGCACCTTCTTCTCGAGCACGGCGAGCGCCGCGCTGAGGTTCACCGCCGTCGTGGTTTTGCCCACACCGCCTTTCTGATTGGCTATGGAAATAATCTTAGTCATAGCGGTATGAGGCTGTTAGAACTTGAAATCTATCTCGTTGAGGCGCGCATCGGTATCGTCGGCGCGGTAATGGTCGTCCTGCACGGGGGCCGGCTCGATGCCGGTTTCGATGAACGAGAGGGCGTTTTCGAATCCCTTGCGGAATTTCTCGAAATCCTCCTTGTAGAGGAACATCTTGTTCTTGTCGTAATAGAACTCGCCGGTCTTGTTGTCGAACAGTTTTCGGCTTTCGGTAATGGTAATAAACTTGTCACCACCACGTGTTTCTTTCACATCGAAGAAATATCTACGCTTGCCGGCAGTGATAACCTGGCTGTAGAGTTCTTCTTTTCTTTGCTCTTGATAATCCATTTCTCTATTGTGTTTTATTACTATTTTCGGCTGCAAAAGTAGTCATTTTTTTTATAATAGGGCTTCCGCCGGCAATAAAGTTATCAACAACTGGCGGTTAGCACCCTTCGGACATCAGTTCTTGTGGGTCATGATGTCGAGAATACAATCGTCGGTCTGGCTCATACCTTCCTTGCCCAGCCGCCCGAGGTTGCGTATGGAGCAGTCGATATCGCTCTCGCTCAAGCCGTCGGTACGGTCGACAACACGGTCGTGGACAGCCAGTTCGGCACAGACAAAGGCGCTGTAGAGGCCCACGCTCATCTTGAGTGCGCAGCTGGGTTTTGCTCCGTCACACACCATACCGGCTATTGTGTTGATCATGTTTTTCATCGAGAAGCATACGTGCTGGTAGCAGCGTTCGGTGTCGAACGGATTGTTTTCGGCAGCGGCGAAGCAGTTGGCCTCAAGGTAGGTGAGCGATGCGGCAACGCCCATGGTGGCGTTTACGATGCCGCAGAGGGCGCTGAGACGGCCTATGCCCCGCTTGATGTAGATCGACATCAGGTGGCTCATCACCACCGAACGCAGTATCTGCTCGTCGGTGCATCCTTTGAGGGTGCCGTAGTAATAGGGCGGCAGGGTGCATGTGATACCCTGGTTCCCCGAGCCTGAATTGGAGTAGACAGGGAGGGTGCATCCGTCCATACGGGCGTCGCTGGCGGCGGCTGTGCGTGCGACAACGGTGTGGACGATGTCGCCCGACGACTGCTCCATCAATATCTTGCCCGTATGGAGACCCATACCGGAAAGTCCCGCTTCGGAGGCGGCGGTGTTCAACCTGACGGTTTCACGCATAAACTCCAGCTCTTCCAGCGGTGTGGTGGTGGCGAAGTCGTATACCATCCGGGCTGTAAGTTCCAGCTGCTGACGGTTTTCGGCGTCGGGATTGGTGTCCTCCTCGCGGACCTGGAAGAGGCCTTGCTTGCGGTCGAGGATAACATCGTTGTTGCGGCATACGAACACGAAGTTGTTGTGACGGTGCGATATGACGGCCACCGCACGGTCGGAGCCGGCCATAACCACCGTCTCGATATACAGCTTGTCGGCCGTTTCCTTCACTCCGACATTGATACGGCCGCCGTTGTTGGCCAGCCAGCGCTTTGCATCCTCGACCTCGTCGGGCTGCTGGGCGAGCACTTCAAGGCCGCGCTCGGTGCGCCCGTGAACCACAGCCATCGCAACGGCTATGGGCAGGCCGATCATGCCGGTGCCGGGAATTCCGACACCCATCGCGTTCTTGAACACATTTTTGCTGAGCTTGATATCGATGGTCTCAGGTTCGCGACCGAGCACTTCGCAGGCTTTCGCCACGCAGAGGGCCACTGCGCCCGGCTCGGTACAACCCATAGCCGGCACCACTTCGAGTTTCAGGATATCAAAAATCTGTTTTCTTATCTCTTCGGGAAGCATATTTTATCTGGTTTTTTAGAACGGTTCGTCGGAATCGGAGGGGAAATTGTCGTCGTTCATCTTCGAGTCGATTATCATGCTGCCCCCCTGATCGAACCCGCTGTTGGGCTGCATACCGCCGCCGATGGACAATTCTCCAAGGCCTTCGATGACGGGATTGTCGAACCGGGCATACTCTTTGACGAAACGCAGGCGTACCTCGTCGGTCGCACCCGAACGGTGCTTGGCGATGATGATGTCGGCCATACCCGCCGTCGAGCCTTTGGTGTCCTCGTCGATATGGTAGTACTCGGGGCGGTATATGAACATCACGATATCGGCATCCTGCTCGATAGCGCCCGATTCGCGCAAGTCGCTCAGCTGCGGCTTGTTGCCCACGCGGTTCTCCACCTGGCGGCTCAGCTGCGACATTGCGAGCACCGGGATTCCCAATTCTTTCGAAAGGGCTTTCAGCTGGCGCGATATCATGCTGATTTCCTGCTCGCGGTTGCCGTTACGGCTGTCGGCCGTGCCCGACGACATCAGCTGCAGGTAGTCGATGAAGATCATCTTGATGCCGAATCGCTGGTGCAGTCGGCGAGCTTTTGCGCGGAGCTCGAAGATGGTGAGCTGGGGTGTGTCGTCGATGAATATCGGAGCCCCCTGCAGGGGTTGGGCGCCGCGTTTGAGCATCTCTTTCTGCTCGTTGGTGAGACGGCCTTTCTTCAGCACGTCGCCAGGAATCTTCGATTCGCTGGATATCAATCGCATGGCAAGCTCGTCGCCCGTCATTTCGAGCGAGAAGAAAGCCACCGGATTGTTGAACTGGACGGCCATGTTGCGGGCCATCGAAAGGGCGAAAGCCGTCTTACCCATTGCCGGACGGGCGGCCAGGATGATCAGCGTGCCGGGCTGGAAACCGGCCGTGATGCGGTCGATACCGAAGAAGCCGGTCGGCAGGCCGCTGAAGCCGTCCTCTTTCTTTCCGGCCTCGTCGATCTTGTCCATCGCCATACTGACGAAATCGCCCATCGGATGGTAGTCGGAACGGAAGTTCTTGTCGTTGATGTCCATCAGGCGCTGCTCGGTCTGGTCGAGCAGGTTCACCACATCGGTGGTCTCATCGTAAGCCTCGCGGATGGTCTCGGTCGAGATGCGGATCATCTCGCGCTGGATGAACTTCTCGCTCAGCACACGGATGTGGTATTCGATATGGGCGGCCGAAACCACGTTCTCGGTCAGTTTCGACACCGCATAGGCGCCGCCGGCGGCCTCCAGGTCGCCGTCAAGGCGCAGCCGCTCGACGACGGTCAGGAGGTCGACGGGCTGGCTCATCTCGAACAATTTGCGGATGGCGCGGTAGATAATCTGGTGCTCTTCCTTGTAAAAATATTCCACGTGAAGCGTCTCAATGGCGTTGATGAGCGCCGTCTGGTCGAGCATCAGGGCACCGAGCACACTCTCCTCGAGCGGCACTGCCTGCGGGGGTGTGTTGCCGTTGATGTCGAACGCTTGCGCGTATGTCATTCTGTTCCTGCGTTTTGTATCGTTGATAGGCATCTTCTGCTGTCTGTTTTTCCGACTACAAAATTACAAAAAATTTCTCCACCCGCGAAAAAAATTATCAACACACTTTCGGTCCTGCCGGAACCGGAATTTATATCGAGCACGACAAAATTAACAATTCTTCTCATCCACAAAATCAAAATCCCTCTGCTCACACTCCGAATCGGTCCCGAAACAGCCGGAACCGGAAAACACCTCATAAAATCACACAAAACACTATAAATCAACACTATACACTACCAAAATACGCTTAACTTACTGTAAATCAACATTTAAACCGCTTTTGGTCTTACTCCTCTCTTACTCTACTCCTACCATTCTCCTACTATTCTCTTACAAAAGTAAGTGTTTAGAAGTAGGTGATAAATCCAAAACAAATATTATATCGTGTGCGACACAGTTGCATTTCCGAGCCGTCAACGAGGTGGTGTTTTTGTTTGTCCGAGGCGGTGATATCCAGCCCTATAGGGACAATTGTTGCGCCCGCGTAAAGTTTTTTATGGAATATAGTAAAAAAATGCGTAACTTTGCAGTTTGAAATCAATCCTACTACAATGGCCAACAACAACATTGACAAACTGATAGTGATTGGCGACCGCGTCCTTATCGAGCCGGCAGTGGCCACCCGCAAGACCAAAGGCGGCCTTCTGCTGCCTGCCGGATACCAGGAGAAGGAGGAAATCCAGACGGGCTACATCATCAAGTGCGGCCCCGGCTATCCCCTGCCCTCGGAGAACGGCGAGGACTGGAACCCGACCGACCGCGAGCCTCGCTATCTGCCCCTTCAGGTGCGTCCCGGCGACATGGCAATATTCATGCTCAAAAACGCCGTTGAAATCAAATACGAAGGCAATAAATACTTCATCGTCCCCCAGAACGGCATACTGATGGTGGAGCGCGACGAGTTTTAAAAAGAAAGTAACAAGATTATGATGACAAGTAACGAGATACGCAAAGCTTTCCTCGACTATTTCGAAAGCAAACAACACCACGTGGTGCCCAGCGCCCCGATGGTGATCAAGAACGACCCGACGCTGATGTTCACCAACGCCGGTATGAACCAGTTCAAGGATATATTCCTCGGCAACCAGCAGCGCCAATGGCCACGCGCCACCGACTCGCAGAAGTGCCTCCGCGTGAGCGGCAAGCACAACGACCTCGAAGAGGTGGGCCACGACACCTACCACCACACGATGTTCGAGATGCTGGGCAACTGGAGTTTCGGCGACTACTTCAAAAAAGAGGCTATCGCCTACGGCTGGGAGTTCCTCACCGAGGTGATGAAGATCAACAAGGACTGGCTGTACGTCACCGTGTTCGGCGGCGACGACAAGGAGGGCCTGTCGATGGATACCGAGGCCTACGACTTCTGGAAAGAGCATATCAGCGAGGACCGCATTCTGAAGGGCTC
>ONYC01000133.1 GCA_900321975.1 uncultured Bacteroidales bacterium | reverse complement strand
GTTGTCCGCTTGTTGTCCGGTTGTTGTCCGCTTTAAAAGCGGACAACAACCGGACAACAAGCGGACAACAAGCGGACAACAGTGGTACTTGTATGGGACAAGATGCGGTGTTGGAGGAGGTGAGATCAGCGGATGGAGCGGCTTATTGAGAAAAAAAATTTTGCCACTTCGGCGATTATTCGTAATTTTGCACCGCAGTAGATATGATTTCAATCATCCTGATAGGCATAGTATGCGGCCTCGTACTGTCGCTCTTTTTCAGTTTCGGACCCGGTTTCTGGGGACTGATACAGAATAGTATACACTACGGATTCAAGAAAGGTGTGGCTTTTGAAATCGGTGTCAATCTCAGCGACATCGTGATGGTGGTGCTGCTGCTCACTTTGTTCAATAAAGACTCGATCACGATGGTTTTGCGCACACCGCATGCCGCCATCATCGGAGGCGCCGTAGTGATTGCGTTTGGACTGATGACGGCGCTGCGCCGACCGACACGCACGGTCGAGCATCAAGGGCGAATCCGCGTTGTGCTGAAGAAAGCGCCGCGGGGACGCGAGCTGATGCTGCACGGTTTCCTGCTGAACACTTGCAACCCTGGAGTATGGCTCTACTGGGCAGCCATGACGGCTGTGGTGAAGGCAGAGGTGCACCTCAACGACTTGGGCACGTTCGTTTTCTTCATCAGCATGCTGCTGGCCGAGCTTGGCGGTGGGGTGCTCAAATGCCGCCTTGCGTCGATGCTGAAGAACACCCTTTCGGTCGGAATGATGGCGTGGGTGAACCGTATAGCTGGAACGATACTTATCGGATTGGGACTCTACCTCATAATCAACATGATAGTACGCACAAACCATCCCGAACGGCCCGAGAAGGAGCCCGCCGAGATGGTCACGCACATTATCCACCAGTCGTTGCTCGGCCGGGACAGTGTGCTCAACGAGGATACCGTCTATTTCGAATAGAAGATTTTGATTGGCTTGCGGCCTGCGACGGACAGCATGTAGACGCCCGTCTGCGGCAGGGGAACGAACTGCGCAGCCGATGCACGGCCGACTGACGCCACCGTGCGACCCATTACGTCGCATACCGTAATCGTCGAGCCTTCGGCTCCGCTGACAACTGTTCCACCGTACACACGCGCCACATTCACTCGGGGTTGCAGGTCGTTTTCGACAACATCCATCGTTGTGTCGCAACCATCCTCGACTATCGTGTAGTCGCGCCACACATCGGCGGCACGATAGGCATCGGCGGCACCGCAAGGCACAGCCACCACGAACGAAGGCGACTCCGAGAACGCATTGCCCACAGCGGCCGGAGGCACAGCGGAGAGGCAGCGCACGGTGTCAAGGCTGGTACAATCGGCAAACGAGAGGCCTGCCAGGAAACGCATCGTTTCGGGAAGGGTAACTTTTGTAATGGTGTGATTGTAATAGAAAGCCATACCGGCAACACCAAGCGTGCCGTCGGCCACAGTCACCTCGGCTATGTCGGCGCCGGAAATCAGATAGGCACCGATATAGAGCAGCCCCTGCTCGTCGCGGTTGGCCGCATTCCTGACGTAGCCAGTGTAGGTGAAGGCTTGTGAAAGGATTTCGGTGAGGGTCGACGGAAGCTCGATGGTGTCGAGGGCCGAACAATTGTAGAAAGCAAAGCCCTCAATCGAGGTAACCCCCTCGGGAACTGACACTCGCGTGAGACCTGTGCAATCCTCGAAAGCCGATGCTCCGATGGCGGTAACGCTGTAGGTATTACCGTTGTACTCCACCGTCGCGGGCAGCACGAGTGCTCCCGAAGGCTTCACATAATAGTTCCAATCGGGGTTCACCACCTTGGCTGTCGAACCATAGATGTCATAGTATATCGTCTGGCCCGACGGAGCCACATGGCTAAAATCAAATGCCCTCGCCACCATCGAGGCGGCGAGGAGCATTGTAAAAATCAAAAATCTCTTAGTCATAAAGCGGACTTATTCTCTTGCTGCAAGCAGCAGTTCCATCATCTTGATGGCCGACTGGCTGACAGGGGTTCCGGGCCCGAACACGGCGGCCACGCCTGCCTTGAACAGGAAGTCGTAGTCCTGCGGCGGGATGACGCCACCGGCAACCACCATAATATCGTCGCGCCCAAGCTTCTTGAGTTCCTCGATCACCTGCGGCAGGAGGGTCTTATGACCGGCGGCAAGCGAACTGGCACCGAAGATATGCACATCGTTCTCGACAGCCTGCTTGGCGGCCTCGGCGGGAGTCTGGAAGAGGGGTCCCATATCAACATCGAAGCCCATGTCGGCATAGCCGGTTGCTACCACCTTGGCTCCACGGTCGTGTCCGTCCTGGCCCATCTTGGCCACCATGATACGGGGACGGCGTCCCTCGAGTTTGGCGAACTTGTCGGTGAGTTCCTGAGCGCGCTTGAAGGCGTCGCTTTCTTTTGTCTGACTGCTGTACACGTTGCTGATAAGGTTTATTTTGGCTTTATAACGGCCGTAAACTTTCTCAAGGGCATAGCTAATTTCGCCCAGCGAGGCGCGCTTGCGGGCGGCGTCGATACTCAAGTCGAGCAGGTTACCTTCGCCTGTGCGGGCGCACTCGGTAAGGCGGTCGAGGGCTGCCTGGACGGCCTCGCTGTCGCGCTCGGCACGAAGCTTGGCCAGACGCTCGATCTGTGCGTTACGGACGGCTGTGTTGTCAATCTCGAGTGTCTCGATAGGATCCTCATGATCGAGGCGATACTTGTTGATACCAACGATGGTGTCGACATTCGAGTCGATACGGCTCTGCTTGCGGGCCGAAGCCTCTTCGATACGCATCTTGGGGACACCGCTTTCAATAGCCTTGGCCATACCGCCGAGCTTCTCCACTTCCTGGATATGAGCCCAGGCGCGGTGGGCAAGTTCGTGGGTGAGAGTCTCGACATAATAGGAACCGGCCCAAGGGTCAACCACTCGGCAGATGTTGGTTTCTTCCTGCAGATAAATCTGCGTGTTACGGGCAATACGCGCGCTGAAATCGGTGGGAAGGGCAATGGCCTCGTCGAGAGCGTTGGTGTGGAGACTCTGCGTGTGTCCCAGAGCGGCACCCATAGCCTCGATGCACGTACGGGCAACATTATTGAAAGGATCCTGCTCGGTGAGCGACCAGCCGGAAGTCTGGCTGTGGGTACGCAGGGCAAGCGACTTGGGGTTCTTGGGATTGAACTGGTTCACTATCTTGGCCCAGAGCATACGCGCGGCACGCATCTTGGCGATTTCCATAAAGTGGTTCATACCGACACCCCAGAAGAAGCTCAGACGCGGGGCAAAGTCGTCGACGCTCATGCCAGCCTTCACACCTGCACGGAGGTACTCAAGACCGTCGGCCAGCGTGTATGCCAGCTCGATGTCGGCAGTGGCGCCGGCTTCCTGCATATGGTATCCCGAGATGGAAATGCTGTTGAACTTGGGCATGTGCTTCGATGTATACTCGAAGATATCGGCGATGATCTTCATCGAAGGCAGCGGAGGATAGATATAGGTGTTACGCACCATGAACTCTTTGAGGATATCGTTCTGGATGGTGCCCTGCAACTGATCCTGCGAAACGCCCTGCTCCTCGGCAGCGATGATATAGAAGGCCAGAATGGGCAGAACGGCACCATTCATGGTCATCGAGACTGACATCTTGCCAAGGTCGATCTGGTCGAAGAGTATCTTCATATCGAGGATACTGTCGATAGCCACACCGGCTTTACCCACATCGCCGACAACACGCTCGTGATCCGAGTCATATCCACGGTGAGTGGCAAGGTCGAAGGCACAGCTCAAACCTTTCTGACCGGCAGCAATATTGCGGCGATAGAAGGCATTACTCTCTTCGGCAGTCGAGAAACCGGCATACTGACGGATGGTCCAGGGACGCATCACATACATCGTCGAGTAAGGTCCGCGCAGGAACGGTGCTATACCGGCGGCATAGTTCAGGTGTTCCATACCGTCGAGGTCCTTCTTGCCATAGGCGGGCTTCACGTCGATCTGTTCCGGAGTTTTCCAACTCTTTTCAATGTGGTTCTCTTTCTCCCAGTCGGCGAAGCTTTCGCGGCCACTTTCAACCGTCTGGATGTCAACTTTTGAAAAGTCAGGTCTCATTATCAATGGTTTATGTTACTTTCAATAATCAATATCAATTTGCAAATATATAAATAAAAAATAAAATAGCAAAATTTATATTGAAATATAGTCGCTTACGGGGCCGAAATCGAAACCGTCAACCACAACACGGCTCTTGGTGGCGCGCCCAAGGAAGCAGCAGTTGAGGCGTGCTTCGTCCATCTTGAGCAGGAAAGCATCGTCGTGCTGTTCTTCGACAGCCACCATATAGCGTCCTGCCTCCTCGCCGAAGAGGAATGCATCGAGCCGAACCTCGCGCGGCGCCAGAATATCGAAACCCAAAGGGGCTGTCCACCGCAGCAACGAACAGAACAGGCCACCGTCGGCAACCCGTTCATCCGCCTTTACGATGTCGCACCTTTTCAAGGCGTCGATTATCATCTCGATATACTGGCAGTCCTCATCATGTCCTTCGGTGGCCATAGGATCGTCGACCAGATGCAGGCAACGACGGGCATATTCGCCCGATGCGAACTCGGAACTTACGTTGCCGACCATATATAGCAACAATCCTGTCTGGAATTGGGAATTGAGAATCGGCGAATGGAAGCCGCTGAAGAGATTGCGGGCGACATCCATGCACTCCTTGACTTTGGGCTCCCGTATAGCCTTATTGTCGGCATTTCCGGAATAGATATATTCGTCGCGCACCACAACGTGGTGCTGCCCGCTGAGCCAGCCATAGAGGCTTTGCTGCCGACCATTGCTCTCCCACATGGCCAGCAATGTTGAAAGTTCTTCGATTGTAGGGATACGGCCTACGATATCAAGCACCTCGTCGTATGCTTCGCGCGAGATGCCGAGTGTTTCTGCCTGCTGATAGTCAATCTGGCCGTCAGCCATGCGTCATGATTTGAGTTCGGCAAACAATCCTTCGCAACCGGCCGAGATGTCATTCCATGCCGCACGGAAATCGCGGGTATACCAAGGATCGGCAATATCGCGTGGCTTTGCAGTATGGTCTAGCAGGCGGCTCACTTTGCCATCATGGTCGTCGCCGAAGATAAGGAGCAGCTGCTTGATATTATTCTCGTCCATACCGATAATCATGTCGTAATAGTCGTAGTCGGCAGCCTCCACCTGACGCGCCGCATGGCCGGGGCAACCGATGCCGTGCTTGGCCAGTTCCTGTCTCGCCATAGGGTATACGGGGTTGCCTATCTCCTCGCGGCTGGTGGCGGCCGAAGCAATCTCAAACTCCTCCTCCATACCTTCCGAGCGCACCATTTTCTTCATAACAAACTCTGCCATCGGACTGCGACAGATGTTTCCATGACATACAAAAAGCAATCGTTTCATGGTGCAAAGATACGAAACTTTTCCGATACGAGCAAAAAATTTTCGCCTAACGGCGGTCGAAAGTGTAGGTTTTTACACTTCCCGTCCACGTTTCGTACATCAGCGTAAGGGTAAGGCCGTCTTCCGAGATGCTATAATCCAGAACATGATAATCCGAACTTGTAGTGCCGTCGCTGTCGGAATAGCTATAACTGATATGGAGAGTTCCACCTTCTGTCAGATAGTAATCCCACGTGCGGCTTCCCGTGAACGGAGGCGTCCTGTAGCTGCCGTCGGCCACCTCGAGCTCGTCCCCTATGAACGTGAGTGCCAAACGGCGACCCTCGACCATTCCGTCGGCGTGCAGAATCCAGTGGCTGTCTGGCATGTAATAGTATTCCTCATCATATTCGCACGAGGTGAAAGCGAAGGCCGCAATGACAAGGGCCAGCATTATAGCGATGCGTTTCATATTGTGTTGTTTTTTCGGCTGCAAAGATAGAGAAAAAAAGTATGGATTTTTCCGCACGCGCCACATAATTTTCCGTTTGGCCGCAAAAGAAACGCAGACCCCTTTCGAGGTCTGCGCCGATAAATCCAAATCCGTATCGCCAAAGAGCTGTGGCAGAGACTTAGTGTCTCTTCTCTTTGATACGGGCTTTCTTACCGGTGAGGTCGCGCAGGTAGAAGATACGGGCACGGCGCACAGCACCACGCTT
>ONYC01000135.1 GCA_900321975.1 uncultured Bacteroidales bacterium | reverse complement strand
TAGTTAAGACAATAGCATGTCGTCTGCCAGCAGTAGTTAAGTAGTTAAGACAATAGCATGTCGTCTGCCAGCAGTATTGTCTTAACTACTTAACTACTGTCTACTTAACTACTTAACCACTTAACCACTTGACTACGGTCCACTTGACTACTATCGTTTGTTCATCTGTTCTTCGAGTTCCTTGCGCTTCTTCGAGCTGAACCAGAGGCCGTACACCTCGCTGACGTTGTTGGCGGTGGTGAAGGCGTTGATCTGCTCCTGCTTCATCCAGGCCATAAGGCTGCTGAAATCGTCCTTGTTGAGCAGCACCTCGAGCTCGATGCTCTTCTCGCCGCTGTAGCCGCCGATCACCTCGTAGAGGGTGCAGCCGCGATGCAGCTTGCCGGTGATATACTGGCGGATACGCTCGTAGTCCTTCGAAACGATGCAGACGCGCTTGCGGCGGTTGAGCGAGGCGGTGAAATAGTCGACCACCAGACCGTTGATCCACGTGCCGATAAGGCCGATGATGACCATGCGGAAGGGGTTGATGAAGAAGGCGGTGCAGCAGATCACGGCACCGGCTACCGACACCGAGGCGCCGATATCGAAGTGCAGGTATTTGTTCACAATCTTGGCCAGGATATCCAGGCCGCCGGTCGAAGCGTTGATGCTGAACATCAAAGCCTGGCTGGCCGAAAGCAGCAGCACGAAGCAGCAGAGGTCGAGCCACGGGTCGCCCATCACCGAATAGTCGTTGATCATGCTGTTGTACGAGGCCAGAATGTACTCGCCGGCGGCGTTCTTGGCGTCCCACGGGAACACCCATGCCCAGAAGTCGGTCAGCGGGCCGAGGATAAGGGCGGTGAAGACGGTCTTGAAACCGAACTCGCGGTCGATCAGGATAAAGGCGAGTATCAGCAGGATGATGTTGATGATCATAATCAGCGTACCGAGGCTGAGAATGTTGCCCATCAGCTGGTTCAACACGATCGACAGACCCGAGATGGTGCCGATAATCAGCTTGCTGGGCACCAGGAAGTAGTAGACGGCGGCGGCGCACACCATCATACCCAAAATCATTATCACCAGCTCCTTCCAGAACTTGAAGGTGCCTACATACTTGATTGCTTCTGTAATTTTGTTGCTCATATAGTTGTTGTTTTATTTTGTTTTTTTCGGCATTCGGTTAAATTTCGGCATGAACCTCGCGGCCTTCGACATAGATTGCCGTTACCGGACGTGCGGGACAATAGTATTCGCAGGCGCCGCATCCGAGACAGCGGGCCTCGTTGACCGAGGGCTTGCCATCGACCATCATGATGGCCGCCGACGGACAATGGCGGGCGCACGTGCCGCAACCGATACAGTTCTCCGGCAGCACCACAGCATGTCCGATACTGATGGCGGTCTTCTCCTCTTTAGTCACAGGCATGATGGCTCCGGTTGGGCACACCTCGCCGCAACGGGTGCAGGCCATACGGCAGTAGCTGTCGGCATAGTTTATCTCGGGCTGCATGAAATTCTCGAGCTTGACCGAGGGTCGCAGCACCTTCTCGGGACATTGGCTGACGCAGAGCTGGCATCCCGTGCAGCGCGAATGGAAGTTCTTCAGGCTCTGGGCGCCGAAAGGTTTTATAGGCGTTTTGCGTTCGGGGATGCTCTTGCCGGAAATGGCAGCGAGGCCGCCGTCCATCTTCTGCTCCTGCGCCTCGACGGCCATAACGGCGCCCAAGGCGGCTGTGGTGGCCAGGAACTTGCGGCGGCTCGAATCCACCCCGTCTTGGCCGGATTGGCCGGAACGTTTGGGACGGCCGGTAAACTCTATGGCTCCCGCCTTGCACTCCGACAGGCAGTTGAAGCAGTTCACACAGCGCGAGGAATCCACCGTGCGGTTTTCAACGTCGATACACATTGCCTTGCAGCCGTGCTCGCACTTGTGGCATCCGCCGCACTTCGTGGCGTCGATGCGGATTCCGACCACACGGAAGCGGCTCACGAGGCTCAGCAGCGCTCCTACAGGGCATATCGTGTTGCACCACAGGCGCCCCCAGCAGAAGCTCATCAGGCCGATAACCACCAGCGTCACAATCGCCACCCATTGCACGGCGCCACTCGCATGGATTCCGGTCACCATACGGGCATAGGCGCTGTAGGGCGCTATCAGCAGGGCCACACCGTTGACCCCCAGGGCTATCAGCACCACGAAGGCGGCCAGCACCACATAGCGCAGCCAGTTGGCCGGCTTGGTATAGTGGAACTTGCGTTTCGGGAAGATCAGCTTGCGGACCCAGACAAAAAGGTCCTGGAACACACCCATCGGGCATATCACAGCGCAGTAGAAACGGCCGATGAGGGCCGTCACCACCAGCACGCCTATCACCAGCACGAGGTTGCCGGCCAGTATGGCGGGCAGAAGCTGCAACTTGGGTGCCCATCCAAGCCAGTGGCGAAGCATGCCCGTTGCGTCGAGCAGCAGCGCTGTGATGCTCAGCAGCATCAGCGCTGCAAGCACAATGCGGATAACTTTCAGTGTCTTATTCATTTCTCTTGCTTTATTGTCAGTCGTTTATTTCTTCAGCATCGCGTACACCGCGAGGCCGGCCACCGACTTGATGCCCGTCTTGCGTGTGATGCTCTTGCGATGGGTGTTCACCGTATTGACGGCGATATTCAGCCGTTCGGCGATTTCCTTGCTGCTGAGCCCCTTGGCCACCAGTTCGAGCACATCCTGCTCGCGCTCCGAGAGCTGGTAGTCCTCCTGCGGCATAAGGAGCATCTCCTCAATTTCGGCGTGCTTCTCCAGATCGCGGCTGAGCTGCATAATGTCGAACACCAACTCCATCATCTCCTCGTTCAGGCGTTCGCCAGGGATATACTTGAGGATAATCTGCGTCAGGTCCGACAGCTTGTCCTTGATATTGTCGTGGCTCTTCTGGTAATGCTCGCTCACCGTCCGCGAACCGTCCCGCATCCCGTCGAGCATTGCCTTCAGGTTGCGCTCCTCGCGGCGCACATGGTCGCGCACCTCGCGGCAATAGTCGGCGAAATATTTCTTCAGCACCGCCGCCTGCTGCTCGCCGACACGGTCGGCGATATGGTCCAGATGGTGCTGCAGGTGTGGCAGCCGCTCGTCGATATAGTAGCGGTGCGACGCCTGCAGATGGTTCACCACCAGCAGGCTGTCGATGGCAGCCACCTCCTCGTTGTCCGGCCGGTAGTCGTCGAAAGTATAGATATTGCACACCGTCAGGAAGAAATTCTCGTCCACCTCGCTATCGCGACACACCTCCTTGACGCTCTTGTCGCCAAAGCCCAGCGGAATGCCGAAACGGGGCAGCATAAGTATAAGGTCATAGTTGGCCGAAATCATGTCGGCCATCTTCATCCTTCCCGTGAATATACTTCGTTTGCTCACAAAATTAACGTTTTACATATTCTTACCCACCTTGGGTTAATTCGGCAAAAATAATAAAAAAAAATGATATATATAAATATTCGGAAAAAAAATCGTAATTTTGCAGCCGCAAATCAACCAATACGACACCCACTATGATCGAGAAACTCTATACCGCCTACCTCGCCTCGAGGCGCGTCACCACCGACTCGCGCGCCATCACCCCGGGTTGCATCTTCTTTGCCTTCCGTGGCGCCACCTTCGACGGCAACGCCTTCGTGCCTCAGGCACTTGAACAGGGCGCCGCCCTCTGCGTGACCACCGACCCGCAATATGCCTCCGACCCACGTTGCGTGGTCGTCGACGACGTGCTCGAAACCCTCCAGCAGCTGGCCCGTCATCACCGCAGCCAGCTTTCGATCCCTGTCCTGGGCATCACCGGCACCAACGGCAAGACCACCACCAAGGAGCTGGTCCACGCCGTCCTCGCCCGTCGATACCGCACCGCCGCCACAGCCGGCAACTTCAACAACCACCTCGGTGTGCCCCTCACCCTCCTCGCGATCCCCGCCGACGCCGAAATCGCCATCGTCGAGATGGGCGCCAACCATCCCGGCGAAATCGCCGACCTCTGCTCCATCGCCGATCCCGACTGCGGCCTCATCACCAACGTCGGGCGTGCCCACCTCGAAGGCTTCGGCTCGTTCGAGGGCGTCGTACATACCAAGACAGAGCTCTACCGACACCTGGCCGCCAAGCACGGCCTCCTGTTCGTCAACGCCGACAACCCAATACTTATGGAGCAGGCCTCCCTCCCCCACCCCGCTCCCGACCATATCACCTACGGCCGTGGTGTCGGAGCCGACATCCGCGGCACCCTCGTGGGCTGCGACCCTTACCTGCATTTCTACTTCGAGGTGGGCGACAACGTCTATAACGTCCACAGCAACCTCCTCGGCGCCTACAACTTCGACAATGCGATGGCCGCCGTCGCTGTCGGCCTCCGTTTCGGAGTCGAGCCCTTCGACATCAAAGAGGCCATCGAACAGTACACCCCCAGCAACAACCGCTCGCAGTTCAAGCGCACCAGCCGCAACGCCCTCTACCTCGACTGCTACAATGCCAACCCATCCAGCATGGCCGCCGCCGTCGAGAGCTTCCATCAGCTGCAGGCCGACCACAAAGTGGCCGTCATCGGCGGTATGCATGAACTCGGCTCTGCCGAGCGTCAGGAGCACGCAAAACTGGTTGATATGCTGACCGATGCCGCCCTCGAGAGCTGCCTCCTTGTGGGACCCGAATTCGACGGCATCAACCTACCGGACAACATGCTTCTCTTCGCCGACACCGACGCCCTGAGGGCATACCTGAAGGCCAACCCCATCAGCGGCGCCAACATCCTCGTCAAAGGCTCCAACACCAACCGTCTCTGGACCCTCGAAGAACTTCTCTGACCCTTCCGCGATGGAGAATCGTACGGATGACTAACCGCTAAAGATTATTTTGCCAAACAAGAAAAGATTTGTATCTTTGCAGTCGAAATAACATAAAAGAATGCGTACTGAGAATATGACCCAGCAGAATGCCATACAGATATTTGAAGGTAAGCAGGTCCGCGTTGCATGGAACGAAGAGGAAGAGAAGTATTATTTCTCCATCGTTGATGTGGTGCAGATATTGACCGAGCAACCCACCCCTCGC
>ONYC01000137.1 GCA_900321975.1 uncultured Bacteroidales bacterium | reverse complement strand
CACCCTATCTTCTACCTATCAACTACCACCGTTCTTCGATCGTTCTTCGATTGTTCTTCGATCGTTCTTCGATTGTTCTTCGATTCGGATCGAAAAACTATCGAACAACAATCGAACATCTGACGAAAAACAAAGGTGCGTAATCAGGTGAATGTCCGGTTATTATATATTCTTGGCCGGCGGGAAGGCCGTTCCGGAATATTTTTTTCGTCTGGTTCGGAGAAAAAGTGTATCTTTGCAGAAAAATAACAAAGCAAACAAAAGAGAGTAACATCGCTGACAATCTGCCATTTGTGCCAGGGGAGTATGCGTGGGTGCAAGCGCCGCCGGCTGGTTGTCTGCAAAGACTGGTTATTTGACTATGGTAAAGAGAATTGCCGCAATAGCACTACTGATAGCCCTGGGTTGCACTTCGCTCTGTGCGCAGAAATATCCTTGGCAGGACACCACCAGGAGCCTAGAATGGCGGGTCGAGTGGCTGGTGGGGAATCTTACACTCGACGAGAAGCTCTCGCTCATGGTGCACCAGAACCCCGCTATCCCGCGCGTCGGGCTTCCGGCCTACAGCTGGTGGAACGAAGCACTGCATGGTGTGGGGCGAGCGGGAGTGGCAACTGTGTATCCCATGCCTATCGCCCTCGCCGCAACCTTCGACCACGCTCGCGTGGAGTTTATGTTCACTCTCGTCGCTAACGAAGCCCGCAACAAATACTACGCGGCACAGGACACCGGCGGTACCGGCGACTACACCGGCCTCACCTTCTTCACCCCCAATATCAACATCTTCCGCGACCCGCGCTGGGGTCGTGGCATGGAGACCTACGGCGAGGACCCCTGCCTCACCGCCCTGATGGGGCGCGCCTGCGTGAAAGGACTGCAGCATGCTTGGGCCGAGAACTATGTGGGTAACCCGCTCATCACCGCTGCCTGCCTCAAGCATTTCGCTGTCCACAGCGGGCCCGAAGGCATACGCCACGAATTTGACAGTCGGGTTTCCGAACGCGACCTGCGTACCACCTATCTGCCTGCTTTTGAATACATAATAAAGAACAGCGACGTCCAACAGGTGATGTGCGGATATAATCGTCTCAATGGCGAGCCCTGCTGCACCAACCGCCGATTATTCGATATTCTGAGGAATGAATGGCAGTACAACGGCATCCTCGTCACCGACTGCTGGGCGCTGAACGACGCCTACGAGACTGACACCGTCATTCCGCGCCACCGCACCCACGCCACTGCCGCCGCGGCCTATGTCGACGCCTTCGGCCGCGAGGTCGACCTCGAATGTGGCAGCGGACTGCCAGCTCTGAGAGAAGCTGTGCAGCAGGGATTGGTGCCCGAGAGCAAGGTGGACGAGCATGTGCGTCGCATCCTGCGCACCCGCTTGGCAGTAACCGATGAACCGCAGGATTCAGACGAGCAGGTGGAATACGATATCGACTTTCTTAAGTTCGTCACAGAAAGCGTTGTGATGCTGAAAAACGACGGTGTGCTGCCGTTGAAAGAGGGTGAGTTCTTGCGCCTCGAAGGCCCCAATATGTGGGACAGCCTCATGCCCCTCGGCAACTATAACGGTACCCCCCGGCATACCGTTACCATCGGTGAGGCGTTGGCGAAGTATCAGATTCTCAGTGCTGGCGACGGAAAAACACTGATTTATGCCGGTGGCTTGAATCCGCAGCTCGAAGGCGAGGAACTTCCCGTGGAGAAGGATGGATTCTACAAGGGCGACCGCACCCTCATCGAACTCCCGAAGGAACAGGTTGCAGAAATCAAAGCCTTCAAGGCCCAAGGCTACCGTGTGGTGCTGGTGCTTTGCACTGGCAGTGCTATCGCCCTCGAGAATGTCATCGACGACTGCGACGCTGTCCTCGTGGGCTGGTACGGCGGCGAGATGATGGGCACGGCTGTGCACGAACTGCTCTTTGGCCGTCGTGATGATTTCGGCCGTCTGCCGGTCACTTTCTACCGTTCGACCGACGACCTTCCCGATTTTGCCGACTACGACATGGCAGGTCGCACCTACCGCTACGCCGACCGTGAGCGTGTGGAATTTCCCTTCGGATACGGCCTCAGTTACAGCTACCACCAGTTGTGGGGCGCCCCGACCGTCGACGAGGCCAATCTCACCGTCGAAGGCCTCGTCAGCCAATGCGCCACCGACTGTAAAGCCTTCATCCACCGCACCGTGGTGCAGGTCTACCTGAAGAATGAGAACGATTCCGAAGGGCCCGTCAAACAGTTGGTGGCCGTGAAATCACTAATAACCACCTCGTTCGACGAGAAAGTGCCTTTCAGGATAGAACTCGACCCCTTCTGGTTCCGCCAGTTCAACCCCGCTACCGGCATGATAGAGGAGCCCAAGGACGGCACCCGTTTCACCCTGCAGGTGGGCTTCAGCAGCGACGACCGCGACCTTGTCGACTTACCGTTTATATATCATAACAGGAAATGAAAAAGACAATTATTATAGCCTTAATGGGTTTGATGGGATTACTGGGCAGCGCTAAAGCCCAGCACGACTCCATCCCCGAAACCGACCCTGCCATTGTGCAGCGCATCTCCGAGTGGCAGGATCTGAAGTTCGGCTTTATGATGCATTGGGGCATCTATGCCCAATGGGGCATCGTGGAAAGTTGGAATATCTGTAATGAACCATGGATAAATAGGGATGGCGCCAACTACGAGGACTACAAGCGCTCTTATTGGGCACTGAACAAAACCTTCAACCCCAAGCATTTCGACCCTCATGGATGGGCTGCGGCCGCCAAGGGCGCTGGTATGAAATATGTGGTTTTCACCACCAAGCACCACGACGGCTTCTGCATGTTCGACAGCCGCTACACCGACTATACCAGCGCCGGCCCGGATTGTCCGGCAAAGACAGACTTCACCCGTGGTGTGGCCGACGCTTTCCGCGGCGAGAATATGTGGATAGGCTTCTATTTCAGCAAGCCCGACTGGCATTGCGACGACTATTGGGCACACGAGTGGGCCACCCCCGACCGCAACGTGAACTACAGTATCGCCGACCATCCCGACCGCTGGCAGCGCTACTGCAACTTTACATATAACCAAATAAATGAACTGACGCACAACTACGGCCGTGTGGATATCCTCTGGCTCGACGGCGGCTGGGTACGTCCTGCATGGAGCGTCAACGACGAGACTCGCCCCTGGCTTGGGTGCTCGGGTCAGGTGCAGGAACTCGATATGCACCGTCTGGCCTCCATCGCCCGCGAGCGCAACCCGCAGATGATCATCGTCGACCGTTCGGTGGGAGGACGCTACGAGAACTACCGCACCCCCGAGAAGCAGGTGCCCGACACACTGCTGCCCTATCCGTGGGAAACCTGTATGACGATGGGCGACAGTTGGAGCTATGTCCCCAACGACAATTATAAGTCTACCAAGACCCTTATCCACATGCTTTGCGATGTGGTGGCCAAAGGCGGCAACCTGCTGCTCAACGTAGGTCCCGATGCCGACGGCAACCTGCCAGACGAAGCCCTCCGCCGTATGGAGGAGATTGGCCGGTGGTTGGACAAGAACGGATATGCCATCTATGGCACGCGACCCCTATATCCATACTGCGAAGGGAATGTGCGTTACACCCAGAGCAAAGACGGCAAACATCAGTATGCCATTACCCTAACCGAAGAGGCCCCATATGCCATTGTCAAAGAACTTAAAGGAAAGAAACGTAAATGAACAAAGAAGAGAAGTATGCTGCTATGCTGCCGCAGGTGAAATCCATCTGTGAGGGCGAAGACGATATGATTGCCAAGATGGCTAACGTAAGTGCGTTGTTGCACTCGGAATTCGGCTTCTGGTGGACAGGGTTCTATCGTGTTATAAAGGATGAACTTCTGCTTGGCCCGTTCCAAGGGCCACTGGCTTGTGTGCATATCGGCTATGGCAAGGGTGTCTGTGGCACAGCATGGAAGGAGCGCCGCACTGTGGTGGTGCCCGACGTTGAGGAGTTCCCGGGCCATATAGCCTGCTCCAGCGAGAGTCGCAGCGAGATAGTTGTGCCGATGTTCAAAGACGATGAAGTGATTGCGGTCCTCGACATCGACAGCCGTGAACTTGCCACCTTTGACGCCACCGATGCAAGTTGGCTTGAGCAGGTGATCGAGTATATGTGTTGCTGATTCCTCCAATTTTTTCGAATATTTCATGTCTGCTGTCAGATTTCGATTGAAATGTGGGTATTATATTAATGTAAATCCACAAAAACATGACAGCAATGAAACACAAAGCAATTTTTGTCGCCATACTAGTGGCTGCAACAATGACGCTGATGGCTTGTGAGCCTGAAAACCAGAATCAAACATCAAGTGACAGCGTTCCTTCAGAACCAACGGTACCTACCACAGCCGAGTTGTTGCTAGGACGTTGGCGTCAAACGACAATGGACGGACAAACCCTACCTTCTTTCCTGATAGCCATTGATGAGTACCGCGCTGACGGCATGGTTGTTTCGTCCGTCGATAATACCTCCACGGGTGTGTATTTCGCCGACAGCACACACTACATTGTTGCAGGCGATTCCATCATCTACGAGGAAGAGAAATGGGGCGCCGACGAGATTATCCATCTTGACAGCCTGCGCTTGGAAAAGCGAATCTACATCAGCGATTACGACGTGACGTCGACATATGGATACGTGAGGTTGTAGACAAGATGGGCCGCGAGTCTCGCGGCCCATCTATTTCTATTACTTAAAGGCGTTCTCCGAGAGGCCGTGGCCGCTGAGCGCCAGGTCTTTCATGTAGCCTGGTACCTCGCGACCGAGATACTTGTCGACATAGAGTTTGGCGAGATATTGGCCCAGCATAAAGCCATGACCTCGCAGGCCAGTGAGCAGACCGACCTCGGGGTCGACGATATAGCGCGGTTCGGTGTAGCGGCCGGCCCAGCAGGCAAGGATGCTCACATCCTTGAGGTTCGGTATCCATTCGGCGAACACTTCGCATACAATCTCGAGGAACTCGCGGCTGTTGTACTTGATGTTCTGACGGGTCTCGTAGGCGTCGGTATCGGGACTTGCACAGCCGATAATCTGGCCGGTATGCGCGAACTGCTGTCCGTAGACGGCGCTGAAGCCTTTGTAGTGGCGGCGGTCGATAATCATGTCGAGGGCGTCGCCGTTCACACCCATCATCGGCAGACGGCGGGTGATGAAGGCCTGGTGCTTCACGGGATAGAGCCCGGTGTCGATACCGAGCATGTCGGTGAACTTCTCGGCACCCCAACCCATAGCGTTTACGAAGTGGTCGCAGGTGTATTCAATATACTTGCCTTCGTGGTTGCGGACCAATGCAACGACCTTGTCGTCCTTGCGCCACACCTGGAGCAGCTCGGTGTCCTCATAGTAGCGGCCGCCGTTCTGCACGCCTATACCACGGATGAAGTCTATCACGCGTCCGGGGGTTGCCTGCCAGCAGTCGCGTGTCATTAGGGCGTGACTGTAGGTGGTCTTCGAGTCGTCCCAGAGGGGCGATATCTCTTTCTTGAAGTCCTTGCGGTCGACCATATAGGCATCACTCCAAGCACGGCTGGCGTCGAGGGCGCGGTAGGTGGCTTCGTCGTGGACGAGGTTCACATAGCGGGTGGGCTTGTAGTTGATGTTGTGCACCTTCTGGATGCTCTTGAATATCTCGTGGCTATGCTGTGCTATATCGGCGATATCGGGGTTTGAGAAGGCCGGACGGCCGCCACCGATATTGCGCCACGAGGCTCCACGGCTCCAGTTCACCATCACGGGGTTGAATCCCGCCTCGCTGAAATAGCGGAACAAGCCGCTACCGGCAATGCCGCCGCCGGCGATAAACACACGCACCTCTTCGTGGCTGACCTCGTTGCCCTTCGGGAACATATAGACCTCCTTGCGGCCGTCGGTATAGATGTCGCCGAGGGTTACCTGGTTGGAGAGCGGCGCGCGGGGTGTGGCCTCGCCGGTGAGTTCGATACCATGGGCGCGCAGCACTTGGCGGGCTCGTGCAATACAACGCTTGCCGCGACAGGGGCCCATACCCATGCGGGTGATGTGCTTCAGCTCGTCGACCGAGATATATTTGCGGTTGCCGACGGCGGCAAGCATCTGCTCGTCGGTGATATCCTCGCAATGGCAGATGTATGTAATTGCGTTATTGTGGGATTGCGTTATTGTGTCAGTGGCTGGCGCGTCAGCAATAACGCATTTACGCATTAACACATTGGCGCATTCCTGATAGCGTTCTTTGACGATGAAGCCCTTGATGTCGGTCATTGTACCGTCGACCTTGGCAACCTTCACGCGGGCCACATTGGTCTTGTTGTCTTTCTTGAGCACTTTCTCTACCTTGCCTTCTCCGATCTTCTTTCCGTTATTGTCGACCAGATATACGTCGGTACCTTCCTCAACCGCGTATTCTATGGGCAAGAAGCACCATTCTTTCTGCAGGTTGTAGCCGAAGATGGCCAATCCGGGACAGTGGTTGACGCACTCCATGCAGCCTATGCACTTGTTGTAGTCGACCGTGGGTGTCGACGAGGTGGTGGGCTTGCTGATAGCCCCTTGTGGGCAGCTGAAGGTGCAGGGGTTGCAGGCGAAGCCGTAGAGGCAGTCGAGTTGAACGAAGGGTTTTGCTTTCATCCGCTCTTCGGAGGGCAGGTTGGGCTTCTCGAGCAGGCGGACGGGATGCTGCTGCGAGTCGATATATTGGCGCGAAATGTCCAGATACTCATCGTAGTCGAACCTTAGGCCTATCTCCTGCGCTATCTCGTAGGCTGCCTGACGGCCGCGCAGTACGGCGCTGGTTCCTTCGCCGATACGGACGGCGTCGCCGACACCGTATACGTGGTGGCCGAACAGCTCCTTGCCTTTGGTCAGCAGCTGGTTGTCGGGCACAAGTCCGGTGCAGATGTTTATGATGTCGATATCATCAATCACCTGCTCGGTACCGGGAATGGCCTTGAAGTTCTCGCATTTGGCAATCACGGCGCCCACGATGCCCGTGCGGTCGTTGTTTGGGAGGGCGCGTACAAGGGTGTATCCGGTCATGATGGGGATCCCCAGACGGCGCACACGGTTGGCCTGCACGGGGAAACCGCCTTCGCGCGGCATGGCCTCGATTATGGCCTTGATGGTGGCGCCGGCCTGCATTCCCTGATACGATGTGAGGTAGCCGATATTACCGGCTCCGACGGTGAGCACCCGCTTGCCGAGGAGGGTGTGCTCCTGGTTCATCATCTTCTGGAACACGGCTGCGGTGTAGACACCCGGCACGTCGTCGTTCTCGAAGGCAGGCATGAAGGGCACAGCGCCGGTGGCCACCACCAGATGCTGAGCGTCGACATAGGCCATATCGCCACCGATGATGTTCTTGATGGCGATCCGCGGCCCCTCGAGGATGTCCCACACGGTGTAGTTGAGCAGGATGCCGTCAAGTGCGTCAGCCCCATTGCCTGCGGGCGATGTCTGTCCAGCGAGGGTCTTCGCGATGTCGAATCCGCGCATTCCGCCGTATTTCTTCTCTTTCTCGAAGAAGAAGAACTGGTGGGTCTGCATGTTGAACTGGCCGCCGATACGGGCGTTGTTGTCGATCACCAGGCAGTCGATGCCGAACTTCCTCAGCTGCTCGCGGCAGGCCAGTCCCGCGGGACCGGCGCCGATAATGGCTACGGTGGTCTTGTAGATTGTCAGCGCTTTGTCGTCCTTCGGCTTGCCGGGAGCGTCGAACGTCACGCCTGGCAGGTCGTTGTCGTGGGCGATGATGCGTACCTCTTTCACCCCGTCGACCGGTGTGATGCAGATGCGGCGAACCTGGCCGTCGACCAGCATCTCGCAGGCGCCGCACTTGCCTATGCCGCACTCGAGCGAGCGGTTGCGCCCGCTGAGCGAGTGGCTGTGGACGGGGAAACCGGCCTCGTGGAGGGCTTTCGCAATGGTGTAGCCCTTGCGTCCTTGGACCTTCTTCCCTTCGAAAAGGAATTCAACAACTTCGGCATCAGGTATGTCGAGAATGGGGTGGTTTGTGATACGATACATAGTGTATTGTTTTGAGGATTAATTGCTTAATGGCGATGATGCATTATGAAACACCACCGCAAAGTTAAGCACTTTTTGGATAAAAAGCAAATTTTTTTTATGCACAGCGGCAAATCATACGCCTCCGTCGCCTGTTAGCGGAACACAGCCACAAGGCGCACATCGTTCAGCATCTGCATAGTCCGCGGATTGTCTGTCGAGCCGTCGCTCCATCGCACAAACGAGTGCCCCGGTTCCGGATTCGCGACGGCGGTGGCAGTCGAGAGATGGGGGTAATCACCAGCGCCGCTCACGCTGCCGGCATCGGGGTCCGAGGAATTGAGCGTTAGCGTGTGGAAGTCGCAGATGGCGAACATCGGTCCCGTGATTTGTCTGAAGCGGTCATGATGATGGCTGTAGCAATGCCACATGGTGTACCAGTCTTCACGGTTCTGATGAAGGCCGCCGTCGGCGGTGAACATACGGTTGTTTCGGGTGGTGCAAAAGTCGCATATCCCTGTGCCGTCCAGCCTTATCACAGGTGCAATGGCGCCGTACACCGTGGGGTAGTGGTCTAGCACATAGTATTCAACTCCGGGTTCCGGGCGCTCGCGTACATAAGTGTTGCTGTGTACGCTTCCGGCAACGTAAAACACCGAGTCGACAACTATCGGCGTGGGGAAATACACTTCGTAGACATAGAACAGGAAATGGTCGCTGTCGGCGACAGCACCGTCGAACCGTGGAAGGCGAACCATGAACGGCTGTGCGGTGTCCCACCGCAGCGAGTCGACAAACGTGACCTCTCGGGGGAATATGAGGCCGGTGGCCGGATACAATGCCCCGCCCTGCATCAGGGTGAGCCATTCGGGTGCACGCTCCGGTTGGGTAATCACATACTGGCCAAGTGGAAACTCCGCCTCGACCAGGCACATCAGCCCCTTGATTTCCATCTGCCCGTCGATATAGTATTCGTTTGCATAGTACTTGTCGTTTTCGTAGGGATTTGGGGCGCCGTATATGAAATTGAGCAGCAGGGTATAGTCGTTGGTGTCGCTTTGGAACGCAGGACAGTCGGCATACCATTCGGGTGTGTAGTAGCGGTGCGGCAGACTGTCAGGAGGGGTGGTCGTCTGCGACTTGGCGACGCAGGAAGCCGCGATGAGGAGGATTATTGTCAAGGTCTTTTTCATGGCACTCATAGTTTGATTATTGTTTTGGCTACCTTGCTGTCGCCTGTGCCGAGGGATACGGTATATATTCCCGGGGTAAGGTCGCCGATGTCGACCGTGGCGCTGCTTCCGCAGAAGGCGACGCTGCGCACCAGCCGTCCGGCGGCATCGTGTATCAGCATCGTGTGGCTACCCTCGGGGCAGACGATATTGATAATGCCGTGCGTCGGATTGGGACGTATGGCGACCCCATCGTCTAGGCCGGCATCATCCTGTATGCCTGAGCCCACAGGGTCGAAGATGGCGGTGAACACAGTGTCTGATGTCGGTTGCACGGTGCGCGGGTTGTCGCGGCTGCCGTCGGCCCACTCGGTGAAGCGGTACCCTTCGAACGGCGTGGCGGCTATGTCGACGCTTTGCCCCCAAGGATAGATACCGGTGCCGGTGACGCTGCCCCAGTCCGGATTGTTTGGCAGGACGCGCACATAACTGCTGCTGTCGTTCACAAACTGCGCGACGACCGTCGAGTCTTGCCATAGGTGCATCACCCGCGGGTTGTCCGCCACGCCGTCGCTCCAGCCGGTGAAACGGCAGTAAGGTGCCGCCGTGGCGCTAATTACCGTGGGCTCGGATGACCGGTATGTTCCGCCGCCTGTGGCGCTGCCCATAAGCGTGTCGGCGCTCAACACCGTTAGTTCCACGTGGCCTTTGATGGGCAAGAACGGCCCATGAAACTTTATTCGGTACTTGTAGCCTATTGTATCGCCTCCTATGTCGTAATAAACCAGCGGAGTGTCGGAATAACAGTCGTTGCATAGAGTGTAGCCCTTGACAGAAGTATAGGCGGTCTCTTTGAATTTGTAATAATTGAGTCCGTCCACTTGCACCAGCTCGTTGCTGTTGTAGGTGCCGACGATGGCGAAATCGCCGTCGAGCAGGGTGGAATGCTCAAACCATGCCTCGTACACCTGTATGCGTACAGCACACGTCGTGTCGCCCCTCACCTCGCATCCATGGTTCTGCGGCAGCAGCATGGCGCGCGTCGTCGCAGTGTCCCACCGGGCGCGGGCCAGCGTGTCGACAGGGCGGCCACTGCTGTCCGTGTGGCATACCAACACATACTCCTCGGCATATTGTCCGTTCAACGATGTAAACCCCCTGAACACAGATGGCGCCACAAAAACGGCGACGCCATCCGCCAGTATTGGGTGCTCCGTAGACATCCTCTCTACCAATAGTACGTTATCCCTGCCAGTCAACTGAAATTTTGAGAACACTCCAGGCACAGCCCCAAGCATCCAACCAACGTCATAAGTATATGCCTCGCATTCGTCGTACCAATGCGGGTACCAGTATGTGCTGTCGCGCATCCAGATGGTATCGCCGCTTTGTGCGTACAGACACCACCACGCTGTTGCCAATACAATAGTCAGAATACTCTTTTTCATAATGACATTTTATACATTTATCTTAGAGTAGAAGGATCTACGCACATCATTGTCGAAGAAACGTCCTCCGACGTAAACGGGTGACTTACAAACGCTGATTGGGTGCTGCCGTTGGAGTCTTGAACAATATTGAATTCGGTATTTCTGCTTTTCTGATTATACGGAGGCCCCCAATGGTCTATTTTCCAAAAACCATAGCAGGTACTGAAGCATCCCCAGGGCACTTTGTCAAGTCTCGTGTTTTCAACTCGAATATTATACTTGGTATTCCTGGCCACACGATTTTGATTCAATGGATAGTATCCGGCAACCGTCGCGGAAGGATTATTGCCTGGTTCGCTATCTGGGTTTCTGAATGGGACTATACTTTCATATTTGGGGTATTGCACTTTTCTGATTGTATCGTTCAGAAATAATGCTCCTGTTCCAACCCTCGGGAATCTGACAACCGATTTGCCATACGAATCTTCGAGCAAAACTGCCATAAAGGACTTGCCGAGTGAGGAATCGCTGGATTTTATGTCTTTTATTCTTACATACACGTCGGTGTCGTCATTGTGTATTATTTCTGTAGGCTCGGTTAATTCTTCCGGGAAATGGAACATTATCAGTTTACCT
>ONYC01000138.1 GCA_900321975.1 uncultured Bacteroidales bacterium | reverse complement strand
CTCAGAGGTAGATGCCTGGTAGATACGGCAAGTATTAGTAAGTCCCGTGATGCGCACGGCCTCGAGCAGACGCAGCACGCCGTTGGCATCGGTGTCGGCAGTGAACTCCGGCACATCAAAGCTCACCTTCACATGGCTCTGTGCCGCAAGGTTGTATATCTCGTCGGGACGTATTTCGGAGATGATGCGGATAAGGCTGCTGGAGTCGGTCATATCTCCCCAATGGAGATTCACCAGGCGCTTGCGATGCATATCGCGAACCCATTCGTCGAGGTAAAGATGCTCGATGCGGCCTGTATTGAACGAACTCGAACGTCTCAGAACTCCGTGTACTTCATATCCTTTATCAATTAGGAATTCTGCCAGGAAGCTACCGTCCTGTCCTGTGATACCGGTTATTAGGGCTTTTTTCATGGTCTTGGTTACATTTTGTGCAGTATGCTGCGGGGTTTGGCGAGGTGGGAGGTGAGGCTGGCTACGAGCAGCGAAAGCTCGGAGTCGGTGTATACCATGCGGCGTTTCCACCGGTTGGCGAACCAGCGGCGCACTTTCCAGGTGAGGCGGGCCAGGCCGTCGGCCTCACGGTCGTCGGAGTAGCGGCTGCCATAGACAATCTCGTGTTCTACGTTTTCGGCGGTATCGTTGCCGATGATGTATACGGGGAACGTGAGCGGAACACGGTATTCGAAGCGTCGCTCGATGATTGTGCAGAGGACGGCGGCAAACGGGGCCATACCCGAGCGGTTGACCATATCCTGCACCACAGGCCAGTTCACGTCGCCGTGAAGGGTCCGGCAGGTGAGGTAGAAGTCGGTGATGTCGCGAATGGTGATGCCGCTGGCGGCGAAATGGCCTGCCATGTGGCGCATAAGGAAGAGCACTTCGAAGTTGGCCGAAGGGGCCATCTTCTTGAGCGAGACTTCAAGACGGCCGTTGCTGCGCGGGTAGAACCGGTTGAGGAAGTCGTAGTGGCTCTCGACGGTTACGCCCCGCAGGTCGTATTTTGTGTGGTGCTGGCTGTCGTTGTGGATGGTTACACCCAGTTCGCGATGGGCGATCTCGTCGGCTTCGTCGTGGCGCGAGTAGAAGTAGAGGTCGATATCGCCGAACTCGCGCAGTTCGGGTTGCGGGTAATATTGCGCCAGATGGGTTCCTTTCAGCACGAGGGTGTCGACAAGGTGGCGGTTCATGACCTTCTCCACCTCCTCCTGCACTCCGAGTTGGTAGCGATACCATGAGCCGGCTTTCTCGCATTCGGCGAACCACGGAATCTTGACATCGCGAGGAATGTCCATATCGGCGATTGCGAGGCTGGTGAGTGCAGCCACATGTCCACGCTGTGCTAGCCGGAAAAGGGTCCACCATTGCGACGCACCGACCGGCTGTGTGCCCAGGTAGGGCGGCTGGCCGTCGATGGCGCTGCGTATCAGGCGGAAGATTATTTCTTGGTCTCTCATAGGTCAGACGGTATCCATAAAGGTGCGTTGCACGCGGTTGAAAATTACTATACCCAGGGCCAGCAGCACCACCATGAAGGCGAAGCTATAGGCCAACATGCCCCAGCTGAACTCGCCGGCACCCAGCATGCCGTACTTGAAAGCCTCGACGATGCCGGTCAAAGGGTTGAGGCTCATCACGAACCGCAGTTTCTCGTTGGTGATGGTGCTCAGAGGATAGATGACCGGTGTGGCATACATCCAGAGCCGCACGAAGAAGTCGAGCAGCAACGTCATATCGCGGTACTTGGTGGTGAGACTCGAGAAAAGGATGCCGAATCCCAGTGCCAATCCCGCCAGCATCACAATCAGCAGAGGCAGCAGCAGGGCATACCAGTTGGTGTGTATCTGGCCGGGGATGATCCAAATCTGGTATATGGCGTAAACCACCAGGAAGAGGCCGAACTGGATGGCAAACCGCAACAGGTTGGAAATCACCGTCGACAGCGGCACGACAAGTCGTGGGAAGTAGACTTTGCCGAAGATGCCCGCGTTGGCTGTGAATGTCGACGAGGTTTTGGAGAGGCAGTCGTTGAAGTACTGCCACAGGCAGATACCGCTGAGGTAGAAGAGGGGTTGGGGCAGGCCGTCGGTGGGGATATTGGCGATGCCGCCGAACACCACCATATACATGATGACCGTCATGGCGGGTTGGATGATATACCAGAGCGGTCCCAGAATGGTCTGCTTGAACTGGGTGGTGATATTGCGGCGGACGAAAAGCATGCAGAGGTCGCGGTAGCGCCAAAGCTCTTTGAAGTCGACCTGCAGCAGTTTCTCCTTAGGTTTGATTACGGTTGTCCAATCTTGATTGTTGTCCATAGTGTTATGCCGAGTGTTTTTTGCGAAGGATGATGTTGCCGATGATGCCCCAGAAGTAGCGCCAGTCGGTGAGGAAGGGGTGTTTGAGGTAGGCCTCGAGGTAGCGACGCTCGGAAGCCTGGACCTCGTCGATGGTCTCGGGTGTGTGCCGCTCGTAGTAGAAAGGCGGCAGCAGGCCTGGCTTGGTGCGTGTGCGCAGCTGCTGCATTTCGGGGGTGTAGAGGCTGAAGTACTGGTTGCTCAGCGGGCGTACGCCCACCAGCTTGATGTCGCCGCGCAGCATGTTCCACACCATCGGCAGTTCGTCGAGCCATATTTTCCGCAGCAGGCGGCCCCAGAAGTTGATGCGGTAGTCGTTCTTGAATTTCCCTCCGCTCTGCAGGTTCTGATACTGGAAGATATACGACTGGATGTATTCCGAATAGGTGTACATGGTGCGGAATTTGTGCACCACGATCATCTTGCCGTCCTTGCCCACGCGGCGCAGGTGGATGATGGGCGAGCCGGTGGGGGCGATGTCGTCGACCGGCGCTTTCACCTTGCGGGCGGTAACAAAGAACTCGCCCTGTCGGAACTGCTCGTCGACCACTTCGAAGCCTGCGCGATAGATACGGCCGAGAATCTCCACCCGGTTGAAGGTGCGGTCTTTGCCTTTGGTGACGGCGAAGTAGAGCCAGCGGGTGAGCGCCAGCTTGGGACAGACGCGGTGCCACAGATAGTTCTGCCCGACTGCCAGATGGCGGATGCCCCAGGGATACTTCTGCTCGAGGAGTTTGCGTTTGAGCAGGGCCGTCATCGAGTGGCAGCAGATGGTGGCGCCGTCGTCCAGATGTGCGTTGGCCGAATAGAGGAAGTCGTCGAGCCGGTCGATGGTGTGGAGCGGCCGCATGATATAGAGCAGCCGCGGTTTGCGTCCGTCGAGGCGGAAGTCGAGCGCCTCGGGGGTGCGTGTGGTGAAGGGCAAGGCGACGACGGTGTCGTTGTCGGGGTGTGTCGCGAACCAGCGCAATAGCTCTTTGAGGCTCATCTTTCCGGTGGCGAGCAGGCTATGGCGCACCTCGTCGTTGTCGACAAGGTCGATATAGAGCTTTGCGCCGGTGTCGCTACCGTTTTCGGTGTACGGTTGGCTGACGGGCAGCTCGTATTGCAGATGGAAGAGCGGAGTCTTCATCGTGATGTTTTTCTAGTCGGTCGCTTTCTTCAGAAGCGAGGGGTGGATATATGTGGTGGCCACAGCCACCACTCCGCGGATGGTCACCACCAGGCGTCGGTCGCGTTTTATGCGGTGGATATGACCTTCGGCGCCGCGGAAGGGGCCTCCGGTAACCACCACACGGTCGCCCACATGGTATTCGGGCCGGTCGTCGCCCAGCAGGGTCAGTCCCTGCCTGCCGGCGGTCACCACGAAGCGGAAAACGTCCATTTCGCGGTCGGGTATTGCCGCCGGGGTGCGGCTTGTGGGGTTGCGGTAGAGCCACACCTCCTTCCAATGGCGGTCGACGAACTGGAGGATGAACTGCTCGTCGCAGCGGATGAACAGCAGCGAGGAAATGACATCGGTCGGCGCGAAGGTCTCGGTGCCGGTGTCGGCCAGCTCGGCCAGTAGCGGTGCCGTGCGGTTGTAGTAGACTTTGAGTGCGTACCAGTTCATTGCCTAGGGCTGTTGTGTGTGCAATTCTCACCCTCCCCTTACACGGTGTGTCGGGTGGTGGGCGGGTTCGTCAGTCGGTCGGGTTGTTCTGACTTGGCGGGCTTTCCTATCGCAGGAGTGTTGCCGCAACCTTGCTTAAAGCATTCTGCAATAGCAAGTAATGCATGTTGCGGATGCTTTGTACCCGATGCAAAGATACAAAATAATTTTTATATAAGAAAATAAAAAGTGGTAAAAGGCCAATTATTTGGCACAACTGCTTCCGGGATGTATGTCTGGAAGTGTGGCTTGAGGTCAGTACTGCTGCTCTTCGCGGAGGTCTCCGATATACTGCGCGATCCAGTCGTCGCCTGTGTTGACGGGGTCGTTCCATCCGGTGGTGTCGATGGTGGTTTCGAGCAGGGTGGCCTTCCCTTCGCAGAAGAGTTCCACCTGGTCGGCGGTGGCCGGCACTAGCACGCATTCGCCGGCGTGCATCGGAACCACAATGCCCGCCGATTTCACAGCCGCTATACCTTCCACGCAGAGGTAGAGCACGAAGCTGTCGTGGTCCTCGAGGTTTTTGTGTATCGGGGTGTCGAACGGCAGGATGCGGGTGTTGAAGTAGGGGCAGGCGGCGATGGTGGTGCTTTCGTTGAGTCGGGCGCTGTAGCTGGTGTGAGCGTGTCCCTGGATGCCGCTGAAGTCGATGGCGTCCATCGCTTCGACGGTGTGCAGCTGGCGCTTGTGCCCGTCCTTGTCCACACGGTCGTAGTCGTAGATGCGGTAGGTGCAGTCGGAGGTCTGCTGGATTTCGGCCACCAGGAGGCCTTTGCCCAGCGCATGCACGCGTCCGGCGGGGATGAAGTAGACGTCGCCCGGCTCAGGCTGCTCCGAATGGAGGAGGTCCATAAGGTGACCGCCGTTCAGGGCTGCGGTGTATTCTTCGGGAGTGGTGTCGTGCCGGAAGCCGCTTATGAGCGTCGATCCTTTCTCGGCTTCGACCACATACCACATCTCGGTTTTGCCCTGCGGCATACCGCGCCGGCGGGCCAGATCGTCGTCGGGGTGCACCTGGATGCTCAGATCGCGTGCGGCGTCGATCATCTTCACCAGCAGGGGAAATTCGGTGCCGAACCGGTTGTAGATGCGGTCGCCGACGAGGTCGCCCATATAGATCTCGATGGCCTCGTTGAGGGTGTTGCCTTCGAGGAAACCGTTGGCGATCACCGACTCGTGGCCTTCGACCGACGACAGGGCCCAAACCTCGCCGCAGTTGGGCAGCGGGTCGTAGCGGAAGCCATAGTTTTTCAGTCGGTTGCCACCCCAGATGACGTTTTTGAAAAGGGGCAGGAATTTAAGCGGGTAGAGGGCTGAAGTCATTCTGGAAGGTCAGTAGCTGCGGGTGGTGTGGCCGTGCGAACGGTTGGTTCCTTTCACCTTGATGTTGGATTTCACTTTGCGGCTTTTGTTCGACTGCTGGCGCTCGTACATTGTTTTCTCCGAGCTTTTGCACGCCGTTGCCACGCCGCTCATGGCCAGCACTCCGGCCACCAGCAGCATCGGCAGGGCTTTTTTCAGTATGCGTCTCATGTCCATCATATTGGTTTTCAGTATAATGTTGGCCGTTGGCAGCAGCCATACAATACCGCAAAGATAATAATTTATTTTAATATGGGCAAATTTTTTATTTTTCCACCACCATTCACCCGCCCATTCCCCCTCGGTCGCCTGCGGTATATGTCCGGCCGTTCTTCGATTGTTCTTCGATAGTTCTTCGATAGTATTTCGATCCGAATCGAAGAACAATCGAAGAACGATCGAAGAACGATCGAAGAACAATCGAAGAACG
>ONYC01000139.1 GCA_900321975.1 uncultured Bacteroidales bacterium | reverse complement strand
GTTCTTCGATAGTTCTTCGATTGTTCTTCGATTCGAATCGAAGAACAATCGAAGAACTATCGAAGAACTATCGAAGAACGGTGGTAGTTGATAGGTAGAAGATACGTTGTTGATAGGGCTATGATGCTAAGAATCAGTGAGTTATTGTTTGTATGTTGTATGTGCTTGGTTTTTAGTGTTTTACGCTTATGAAAACTTTTTTTCGCGCTGATACAATATTATAAAAAGAGGTGCGTTATAAGAGGGAATGAATAACACATTATCTGCGATAGGCTGATGAAACGCTTGCACTCTATCATATTGGCTCTTGTTTTGGTTCAAGGTCTTGTGGCCCAGACCAATGTGCAGATTGTCGGCACGGCCGCAAATGCCGCCGGCAAGACTGTGGAACTGTATTGTTACGACGATATGCTCTCGGGCCGCGAGGTGCTGCTCGATGGTGTGCAGATCGATTCCGCGGGCCATTTCCGCCTGGGGTGCTATGTGAACTATCCCAGGATGGTGTTCCTGCAGGTTGAGCAGTACAGCCAGGTGTTCCATATCGAGGCCGGGCGCCGCTACGAGGTGTTCATCCCTGAGTTCGACTGGGATATCGACGAGCGGCAGAACATCCACCTTGCGCCGGTGGCTCTGCCGGTCGAGTTTGTTGGTGTGGCCTCGGACGACCTGAATATGAAGATCAGCCGGTTCGAAAGCGTGATCGACAGTTTCATCATGGCCAACCGCGTATGGTTCGACGTGAAGTATCATCCGCAGAAACGTTATTTCGACACTTTGGTGGCCGTCCTGAAGAAGGAGGTCGGCGGCATAGGGCAGGAGGGGGGCGACTTCTTCGGCCGGTATGCTGAATATTCGCTTGCCGAGATGCGGCTGGCGATGCATTTCGAGTCGCGCAAGAAACTGATTGCGAAATATATCACCGACCAGCCGGTACGCTACTACGACGAGCCGTATATGCGCCTCTTCCTGGCCCTCTACGAGGGTGCGATATCGAAAGGCACGAACCGTGTGCCGCAAGGCAGGCTTGTGAGCTGGGTGGCCGCGGGCGACTATGACCGCTATATGGACTCGATCGGCCTCGATCCGCTGCTGAGAAACGAGCAGGTGCGCGAGCTGGCGGTGCTCGAAGCCTTGAAGGAAAGCTATTACGACCGCAACTACGACCGCAACCGTGTGCGCGACATGGTCCGCACCTTGAGCCTGAAGACCCGCTTCAAGGAGCATCGGACGATCGCCGACCATCTGCTGTCCCTCTTCTCGCGGGGCGAGAAAGGCTCGGATGTGCCCGAGTTCCGCCTCCCGGATGCTGACCGCAAGATGGTGAGCCTTGATGATTTCAAGGGCAAATGGATATACCTGAGTTTCGTGCGTGTGGGCGAACCTTATTCGCAGAAAGAGATCGAGACGCTGGCCTATTTCCGCGACAGCATCTACGCCCACAATCCCGACGTGGTGTTCATCAGCGTGAGCTGCGACCGTGAGTTCCAGAAGATGTACCACTTCCTGAAAAACAGCCGCAAGGGCAGGCGCTACAATTGGACATGGCTCCATTTCGACGGCAACTACAAGCTCCTCGAGCATTACGGCGTTGTGAGCTATCCCACATTCCTCCTGATAAATCCTGAAGGACGGCTGCACTACAGCGTAACGCCCACCCCGGCCAGCGGTATCCTGCTCAACGGCCCGTGGGAAAAAAGCAAGCCGGCCGACGACGACACCTCGAAACCGTTCTTCATGAGATAGTGGAGAGCGAAAGAAACAAACCAAGCAGAAACCACAGAAAATGAAAAAGACCGTTATACTTACCCTACTGATTGCCGCCGCCCTCGGTGCGACGGCGCAGAAAGAATCGGCCGGCGACCGGCAGCGTGAGCTCTACCGCCAGGCGACCGACCTCTATCAGAAACAGAAGTATGCCGCCGCGCAGCAGATATACGACCAGATCGCCGCATCGCATAAAGGACGTGCCGACCTCACTACGGCAGACGCCTGCTACTATGCCGGCGTCTGCTCGGAGAAGCTCGACAACGACGACGCCTACTACCGTCTCGAAGAGTTCCTCCGCCTGTATCCGCAGAGCAGCCGCTGCAACATGGCCCGCTTCTATCTGGGCAACTTCTACTATTCGCGGGGCGACTACGACCGTGCGCTCGACTACTACCGCTCGGTAGACCCCGCCGAAGTGGAGTTCGACCATCGTAGCGAATACAATTTCAAGACCGGCTACTGCTATTTCCAGAAAGGGGACACACAGAAAGCTTCGCGCTATTTCTCCCAGCAGGTGGGCGGCCGCTCGAAGTATGCCTCGTCGTCGCTCTACTACTATGCCCACATCCAGTATATGAACGGCCAGTATGAGTTGGCCCTGAAGAACTTCCAGGAGCTTCAGAACGACCGCAAGTTTGCCAAGATAGCCCCCTCGTATATAGCACGCATATACTATTACCTCGACCGTGAAGACGAGTTCCTCGAGTTCGCCCCGTCGCTGCTCAAGGAACGCGACGCCCTGAAACGCGACGAAATCTACCGTATGATGGGCGAGATCTATTTCAACCGGGGTGAGTACAAGAAAGCCCTCGAGCAATACGAGCAGGTGGCCAACCTGCAGTCGTCGGCCGGCAACTGCACGCCGCAGGATATCGACTACCAGGTGGGTTACAGCTACTATATGACAGGCCGTTATGCCGATGCCGCCCGCCATTTGGAACGCAAAACCTCGTGCAACGACAGTGTCGCCCAGAGCGCCCTCTATGTGTTGGGCGACTGCTATATACGGCTCGGCCGCAAGCGCGACGCCCGCAGCATGATGCTCCAGGCATCGAAGATGGATTATAACCCGAAAATCAAAGAGGATGCCCTATTCAACTATGCGAAGCTCAGTTGCGAGCTCAACGAGAACGCGATGGGCGAGAGCATCCGCGCAATGGAGGACTACCTGAAGCGCTACCCCAATTCCGCCCACAAGACCGAGGTGCAGGAAATCCTCACCGGCCTCTATTGCTCGACCAACAACTACCGCGAGGCAATCCGCCTTCTGGAACAGATACCCCAGCGCAACGCACAACTCGATCAGGCCTACCAGCGGGCGGTGCTCAACCGCGGTATCGAGCTCAGCAACAGCGGCAAGCGCGCCGAAGGTGCCGAGATGTATGCAAAAGCGGTACAGATCAACGCTCTGCCCAAGGTGACGGCCGACGCCAATTATCTGCTCGGTGAATATCAGTACAACGAGGGCCAGCTCGACAAAGCCGAAGCCAGCCTCAACCGGATGCTACTCTCGTCGTATTCCAAAACATCGGATTATGCCAACGACGCACGCTACACCTACGGCTACCTCCTGATGCAGCGTGCGCGTTACGACGAGGCACAGGGCGTGTTCACCGAGCTCGCCTCCCGTCTGGACGGCGTCAAAGGAAAGAAAGGGGTCTCGATGCGCAACGATGTGTGGAACCGTCTGGGCGACTGTCTCTATGTGCAGAGCCTATTCCCCGAGTCGATTCTCCAGTACGACAAGGTGATCGCCGCACGCGGCAAGGATGCCGACTACGCCACCTATCAGAAAGCCCTCGCCTATGGCGCACAGGGCAATAACGCCGACAAGCTCACCTACCTGAACTATATCTTCGAGCGTTTCGACAATTCGCCCCTCCGCTCGAAAGCCATGCTCGAGATTGCAAACACCTATATGATGTGCGACAACAACGAGATGGCAATGACCTACTACAGCAACTTCATCAAGCAGTACCCCAAGAGCGTGTATGTTAAGACCGCCCTTCTCAATCAGGGTCTTATCTATTATAATACCGACCGCGACAACCTTGCCCTGAAGACATTCGACCGCCTTCTCACCGAGTATCCCGGCACCGACGAGGCCCGCGACGCGCTCTCGACGGTGAAGAATATCTATATAGCGCAGAACCGTGTGGATGACTACTTCAACTATGTGAAGCACACCACCAAGGTGACCATCTCGACCGTCGAGCAGGATAGCACCACCTTCCTCGCCGTCGAGGGCCGCTATCAAGAGGGCGACTATGAGAACGCCGCCGCCGGTCTCGAAAACTACCTCTCGAAATTCCCCAACGGCCTCTTCGCCGTAAAAGCCCACTATCTGCTTGCCGACAGTTATTTCCGTCAAGGTCAGAACGACAGGGCGCTGCCCCACTATGTCGAAGTGGCTTCCGCCCCCGCCGGCCAGTATACCGAGCGTTCGCTCTATAATGCCGCCAACATAGCCTACAGTCTCGGCGACTTTGGCAAGGCAGCAACACTCTACCAGCGCCTCTGCGAAGGAGCCGAAAGCGACAACAGCCTTCTTCAGGGCGAAATCGGAGGTCTGCGCTGTGCCGCCGCCCTCCATCGTCACAGCGACGTGATGACCGCCGGTCACCGGCTGCTGAATGAATCCAAAGCCACAGCCGAACTCAAGGAGGAAGCCTATCTGGCTATGGCCCGCAGCTGTTTCGACAACCACCTTTCCGACAGCGCCTATACCTATTACGGTCATATAGCCGCCTCGTCGAACGGCGAGTATAACGGCGAAGCCCGCTGCCGTCAGGCCGAAATACTTGTCCGTCAAAACCGTCCGGCAGAAGCCGAGCGGCTTATTGAGAACATCGTCAGCGACGCTTCGAGCGACTACTGGCTGGCCTACAGTTTCATCCTTTGGGCCGACATCTACTACGCCCGCGGCAATTCCCTCCAGGCGAAGCAGACCCTCCAGAGCATCATCGACAACTATGACGGCGATGACCTCGTGAGCGTGGCCCGCCGCAAATACGAGCTCATCGTCAGCGAGGAGCAGCGCCAGCAGCAGCCAGACGACGAAGAAGAGGTTGTCATCGACTTGAATTAATCCCCCTGAAATCATAAACAGCATGAAAATAATCCGCCATATTTCACTCGCAACGCTCCTTATCGCAACGCTCTCCTCTGCCAGCGCGCAAGAGAACGGGGCTTACAACGAGAGCGTGGTCGTCAAAGGCTCCTACCGCCCGGTGATCGAGCAGCAGACAAAACTCTCCTTTCCTGCCGCGGTGACCGACACCCTGGGACGTCTGGAGCACGACTTCAGCTACTCCATCTCGCCATCGAGGCTCAAGGCACTCTACGAACCTTCGCGCATCAAGGCCGCACGCATAATCGGCGAACCAGCCACCAAGCTCTACAACAACTATCTGCGCCTCGGGTTTGGTAACTACTGGACCCCGCTGGCCGACCTCTACTGGAGCTCGACACGCGACAAGAAGAAAACCTATGGTATACGTATCAATCACCTCTCGTCGTGGGACAAACTGCCCGACTACGGCCCCAATCATTTCGGCAACACCGGTGTGACCCTGTTCGGCAAATATATTGTCGGCGAGAAGCTTCAGTTCTCCACTGACCTCGGCTATGAGCACGACCACAACCTCTACTACGGCTTTACCGACAGTATCTTGCAGGCTGTAATGGGCACTGCACGCGACGGCATTTACATGGCCGACTATCGTGCGTCGTACAACCTCGCACAATGGAACATCGGCTTGCGCAACATGCAGCTCGACCCCAAGAAGCTGGGATACGCCGTAAATGTCCACCTGTCCGACCTTTGGGGCATCTATGGGCAGAACGAGTTCAACGCCAATATCGGCGGCGACATCCATTACGGATTCAATATCAAGGACCAGTATAAGGGTATCGCCTACCTCCGTCTTGAGTGGGATCACTACAACAACCTCACCCCCGACAACGAGATGCCGCTCGGATATCTTGCAACTCAGGTGGGTGACAAATTTGCCGGTAATATCGTCAAAATCAACCCCTATATAGACTTCATCTTCCGCGGGTTGCAGTTCCGTACCGGTCTCCTTGTGGGTTGGGACGGCTATTCTGCACGTGGTTCGGCGGTGAAAAAGACATACTTCTTCCCTGATGTCACCGTCAGCAAGAAACTGATGCGTGACAACCTGGTGCTGAGTCTCGCCGCCACCGGTGGTATCGAAGCTTCGAGCCTCAACAGCCTGCGGCTGGTGAACCCCTACATAACGCCCGACGAAGGAGGAAACAGCGCCCTGCTTCACTACGACTTCATAGCCCATGCCCGCTGGACACTCAGCAAGAAGCTCGAAGCCAATGCCGAAGTGGGCTATAGCCTGCTGCGCAACGATATAATCTTTGCAATAGATCCCGATTATTCGCTGGGCAACGTCTTCTTACCCCAGAATATCGACGACAACCGGCTGACGGTCGGAGCCACCATCTCGTTCGTCAATGACGAGATGCTTACCCTGCGTGCCGGAGGACACTACTATAATTATAATATCGTCGGGGAATCAACACTCACCCGTATGCCTTATCGCCCAGATTGGGATGCCCTTCTGGCTGCCGACGTGAACTATCACGACAAGTGGATCTTCCACCTCGAAGGCAGGCTTCTGGGTAATATGGTAGGTTCGAAGTTCCAGTCAGGTTCGGCTACCCCCAGCCTGGTCAATACCGATGTGCTTCCGATGCGCTATGGTGTCGCCGCCGAGGTCGAATATCGCCACAACCGCGCCCTCTCGTTCTTCCTGAGGATGGACAATCTCGCCTTCCAGCGCTACTGGTACTGGGACAACTACCCCTCGCAGCGTGGCCTCTTCATCGCAGGCCTCACCTATACTATACCTCACAAATGACGGACCTGTCCGTTCGATGATTATGACATATCAGGAGACATTGGATTATATGTTTGCGCAGCTGCCTATGTACCATCGTATCGGTGCTGCAGCGTACAAAGCTGATATACAGCCCACCATCGATATGATGGCGGCTCTCGGGAACCCCGAACGGAAGTTCAAAAGCATCCACGTGGCCGGTACCAACGGCAAGGGGTCGGTGAGCCATTTCCTGGCCTCTATACTCCAGGAGGCCGGCTACAAGGTAGGCCTTTACACATCGCCCCATCTGGTCGACTTCCGCGAGCGTATCCGCATTAATGGCGAGATGATACCGAAGGACGATGTTGTTAACTTCGTCGCTGCCAACTACCAACTATTAACTACCAACTCACTATCCTTCTTCGAGATGACCGTCGGTCTTGCGTTCGACTATTTTGCCCGCCAGAAGGTCGATGTGGCGGTTGTCGAAGTGGGTATGGGTGGCCGGTTGGACAGTACCAATGTGATTAATCCATTACTTTCGATAATAACTAATATCGGGCTGGACCACACGCAATTCCTTGGCGATACATTGGAGAAAATCGCTGCCGAAAAGGCCGGTATCATAAAACAAGGAGTGCCGGTAGTGATAGGCGAGACCCAGCCCGAAACCGCTCCGGTATTCCTTCGTGTGGCGGAAGAGCATCAGGCGCCGATTACATTTGCCGACCAGCATTATGTGGTAGACGACATAAGTCGCTATACTGCAGAACTTACTGGAGAATATCAGAAGAAGAATATCGCTACGGTTCTCGAAGCCGTCGAGGTTATGCGCCGCAATTCGATGTTCGACATTCCAACCAAAGCACTGGTCGACGGATTGGCACGTGTTGTGACCAACACCCATCTTCACGGTCGGTGGCAGAAGATAGGGGATGAGCCGTTAACAATTTGCGAGACAGCTCATAATGAGCCAGGAATTCGAGCAATGATTCAAGGCGTTTCGAATACCCCTCACAAGAACCTTCATCTTGTATATGGGTGCGTCAACGACAAGGACTATCGACACATACTCGCGTACCTCAACTCGTCGCTTTTAGCATCGCATCCTACGCTTACGTGGTACTTTTCGCAACCCTCGGTTCCGCGCGGTCTACCGGTCGGAGAGTTGGCTGAGGCAGCATCAAGTATTGGTATAAATGGCAGTAGTTATATAAATGTAAAAGAAGCAATTGCTGCAGCAAGAACGGCTGCTGGAAAAGACGATCTTGTACTTGTTACCGGCAGCATTTTCCTTATTGCCGACGCTCTGGCGGAATGACCAATTCCTCTTAAAAACAAAATTTTGATATAGATATGCAGAAAATTACTCTTGGACGCAGTGGCCTCGTCGTGCCGCGTAACGGATTCGGAGCACTACCCATCCAGCGCATTCCGCTCGACGACGCTGTCCGCCTTGTGCGACGTGCACTCGACGGAGGTATGTACTATTTCGACACCGCGCGGTTCTATACCGACAGTGAGGAGAAGCTTGGCGTGGCCCTCAAAGACCGCCGCAACGAGGTGATTATAAGCACCAAAACTGGTGCGACCAAAGTCGAGGACTTCTGGCGCGACCTCGAGACTAGCCTGAGGTTGCTTCAGACCGACCATGTGGACCTCTACCAGTTCCACAATCCGGCGTTCTGCCCCAAGCCTGGCGACGGCACGGGGCTCTATGAGGCTATGCAAGAGGCTGTTCATCAGGGGAAAGTGTTGCATATCGGCATCACCAACCATCGTCAATTTGTAGCCCACGAGGCTATTGAGAGCGGCCTTTACGAAACTCTCCAGTATCCCTTCAGCTATCTTGCCTCCGATGCTGATATCGAGATTGTTGAACAAACGCGCAAGGCGAATATGGGCTTCATCGCGATGAAAGGTCTCAGCGGCGGCCTTATCACCCATTCGGCAACAGCATATGCCTGGCTGGCACAATATGACCACGTGGCTCCGATTTGGGGCATACAGAAGGAGAGCGAACTCGACGAATGGCTTTCCTATCAGGACAATCCCCCTGCGCTTACTGCTGAAATGCAGGCTGTTATCGACAAAGACCGCCGCGAATTGAGCGGCGAGTTCTGTCGTGGTTGCGGCTATTGCCAGCCGTGCCCCGCAGGAATCCAGATACAGGATTGCAACCGCATGTCGCTCTTCCTGCGCCGTGCCCCGCACAGTGTCTACCTGACCGAGGAATGGCTCCACAAGATGGAAAAAATCGACGGCTGCCTCCACTGCAACCATTGTGTCGAACACTGCCCCTATGGGCTCGACACTCCGAACCTCTTGGTGAAAAACTACGAAGATTTCAAACAATTCTGGTCGCGCCGCCAGGGTTGAAAACCGCTTTTTAGTACCTATCAACACCCTATCTTCTACCTATCAACTACCACCGTTCTTCGATAGTTCTTCGATCGTTCTTCGATCGTTCTTCGATTGTTCTTCGATTCGGAT
>ONYC01000140.1 GCA_900321975.1 uncultured Bacteroidales bacterium | reverse complement strand
TTCGAATCGAAGAACAATCGAAGAACGATCGAAGAACGATCGAAGAACAATCGAAGAACGGTGGTAGTTGATAGGTAGAAGATAGGTCGAGGATAGGTTCAAGATGCGAAAAATCAGCGGCTTAGATTCGTTTTTAATAAAAAATATATCGGAATTATCTGTGCTTCAGATAATTACTTTTGTTTAAGAGATTGTTTTTAAGAATGGGTTGCTTGGGACAAAAAAATAGCCCGGCGGCCGCAGATGGGCCACCGGGCTATTGGGAGTCGCCTGGTTATTCGTTGCGGTCGCGGCCGAAGGCTTGGCCTATCCAGCTGCGGTTCAAGCGGGCAATATTCTGACGTTTGATTTGCTTTGGGCATTCAGCCTCGCAGGCATAGGTGTTTGTGCAGCCGCCGAATCCCAGCTCGTCCATCTTGATTATCATATTGCGGGCGCGGTCCATAGCCTCGGGCTGGCCCTGCGGGAGCAGATTGAGATGGCTCACCTTGGCTCCGACAAAGAGCATCGCCGATGCGTTCTTGCAAGCCGCCACGCAGGCTCCGCAGCCGATGCAGGCCGCGGCATCCATCGCCTGGTCGGCGATGTGCTTCGGGACGAGTGTGTTGTTGGCGTCGGGCACTCCGCCGGTTGTTGCCGAAATGTATCCGCCGGCTTGGATTATCTTGTCCAATGCTGTGCGGTCGACCACAAGGTCTTTGATAATGGGAAATGCTTTAGCGCGCCAGGGTTCCACCCAGATTTCGTCACCGTCGTTGAATCGGCGCATGTGGAGCTGGCAGGTGGTTACGCCGTCGTCGTTGCCGTGGGGACGCCCGTTGATGTAGAGGCCGCACATGCCGCAGATGCCCTCGCGGCAGTCGTTGTCAAAACATACGGGGTGGGCTATCTTGTCGTTGATAAGCTGTTCGTTGAGCTGGTCGAGCATTTCGAGGAACGAGCAGTCGGCCGAGATATTGTCGATTTCGTAGGTCTCGAAATGGCCTTTGGCGCGGGCGTTCTCCTGACGCCAGATATGGAGTGTGAATTTCATGGCTTACTTGTAATTACGTTTCACAATCTGTATGTGCTCGTAGTTGAGCTCTTCCTTGTGCATCACTTCGGGACGGTCGTGACCCTGATATTCCCAGGCGGCCACGAACATGAACTTGTCATCGTCGCGCATTGTCTCGCCGTCTTCGGTCTGGTGCTCGATGCGGAAATGTCCGCCGCAGCTTTCCTCGCGCTGGGTTGCGTCGGCCACTATCAGGCGGGCCAGCTCGAAGTAGTCGGCCAGGCGGTAGGCTTTCTCCAGTTCAGGGTTCATTTCCAAGGCCTTTCCGGGAATGAATACATGTTTGTAGAAGTCCTCTTCTAGGGCGGCGATCTTCTCGGCTGCCGTTGCGAGGCTCTCCTTGCTGCGGGCCATACCGCAGTATTCCCACATGATTTTGCCAAGGGTCTTGTGATAGTGGTCTACCGAATATGCGGATTCGCCGGAGTTCGCAGAGATTGCCATAAGTTCGTCGAGGCGTGCGCGCACAGCGTTCTCGGCTTCGTCGAACTCGGGGCCTTCGGCCTTGATTTTGCCAACATAGATTTGGTCGGCCAGATAGTTCTGGAGTGTGTATGGCAACACGAAATAGCCGTCGGCCAGACCCTGCATGAGGGCAGAGGCGCCCAGGCGGTTGGCTCCGTGGTCGCTGAAGTTGGCTTCGCCTGCGGCGAAGAGGCCGGGAATGGTGGTCTGCAGCTCGTAGTCGACCCAGAGTCCGCCCATGGTATAGTGCACTGCGGGGTAGATCATCATCGGATTCTCGTAGGGGTCAACATCCACAATCTTCTGATACATCTGGAAGAGGTTGCCGTATTTCTGTTCCACGACGTCGCGTCCCATTCGCTTGATTGCATCGGCGAAGTCGAGGTAGACAGCCAGACCGGTAGGGCCAACACCGTAGCCGGCGTCGCAACGCTCCTTGGCAGCGCGGCTGGCAACATCGCGAGGCACCAGGTTGCCGAAGGCGGGATAACGGCGCTCGAGGTAGTAGTCGCGCTCATCCTCGGGTATGTCGTTCGGACCTTTCTCGCCTCGACGGATAGCCTCGGCGTCCTCCTTCTTCTTGGGCACCCAGATGCGGCCGTCGTTGCGGAGGCTTTCGCTCATAAGGGTGAGCTTCGACTGGTAGTCGCCGTGGACGGGGATGCAGGTGGGGTGGATCTGAACATAGCAAGGGTTGGCGAATGCGGCACCACGACGGTGGCATACCCATGCGGCGGAACCGTTGCTGTTCATGGCATTGGTCGAGAGGTAATAAACGTTGCCGTAGCCGCCGGTAGCAACCACCACAGCGTGGGCGGCGTAGCGTTCCAGCTCGCCGGTAACGAGGTTCCGGACAATTATGCCGCGAGCACGGCCGTCCTTGATGACAAGATCCATCATCTCATGGCGCTCATGCAGCACTACGGTGCCGCGGGCAATCTCGCGGCTCAGAGCTCCATAGGCTCCGAGCAGCAACTGCTGACCGGTCTGTCCGCGGGCATAAAATGTTCTGCTTACCTGCGCCCCGCCGAACGAACGGTTGTCCAATAGACCGCTATAGTCGCGGGCAAAGGGAACACCCTGTGCCACACACTGGTCGATGATGTCGCCGCTTACCTCGGCCAGGCGGTACACGTTGGCCTCGCGGGCGCGGTAGTCGCCACCTTTGATGGTGTCTTTGAACAGACGCTCGACACTGTCGCCGTCGTTCTGATAATTTTTGGCGGCGTTAATACCGCCCTGGGCGGCGATAGAGTGGGCGCGGCGAGGAGAGTCCTGAATGCAGAAGATATCCACATGGAAACCAAGTGCGCCAAGACTTGCGGCGGCAGAGGCACCGGCCAGGCCGGTACCCACCACGATGATGTCGAGTTTGCGCTTGTTTGCCGGATTCACCAGCTTCTGCGCGGCTTTATAATTGGTCCATTTCTGTGCGAGTGGACCTTCGGGTATTTTGGAGTCTAAAATCATAAGCCTAAATAAACTAAAATGGGAACTGCGGCGAAGCCAAGCACAACTATCCAGGTGTAGATCTTGCCGAGTATTTCAATGATGTTGTTATACTTGTAGTTGTTCAACCCCAAGGTCTGGAATGCCGAGGGGAATGCGTGTCGCATATGCATGAAGATAATGACGAAGAACACAAGGTACCCCAGCACGATGTGCCAATGGCTGAATTTCTCGCGAGCCATAAAATAGAAGTCTGGTTCGGGATCGCTCTCTGGCATGATTTTGCGGAGCGTCTGCCTGTCGTCATAGGATAGGTGTCGTATCCACTGGCGGTCTGCGCTGAAGTTGTTCTTTTCGTATGCTTGCTCTATGATGTTAATAACAGCCAGTTTGTCACGCATAGAGGCGATATAAGACATATCTTCTGATTCATCGCCGTACATTTGGGCCTGTTCTTCCATCTGGTTTACAAGTTCCTCGGGCGTTACCTGCATTTGCTGTGCAAACTGCATCATCTGCATCATCTCCTCGTCTTGCAGTTTCTCCACCTTCACCATATATTCGCCTTTCACCCAACCGAGTTTGACAAAGTAGAAGTCGCAGAAATGGAATATGAGGCATGCAAAGATTAGTATGCCTGTCCAGATCATGAGTTTTGAGGTGGTGTGGGTTTTGCTCTTCGATGCCTTATGGTAGCGTACAGGGCGTGCCAGACGGTTCGTAAGCGCCAGCCAGAGGGTCAGCAGTATATGCAAAGCTATGAAGCCAAGCAGACCGATCTCCATTATCTTCACAAGCCAGTTGGTACCCATAAAATGGCAGAATGCGGAGTACCAGGCACCATCGTCGTGCCGCAGTATGAAGAGGTTGGCTGTCATGTGGAACAGCAGGAATATCATCAAGAAACCGCCAACCAAGGCGACGAGTATTTTCTTGGTGATTGAATGTAATTTAGGTAGGTTCATTATAGTATGATGTTAATTGTTTTCGGGTGCAAATATACGAAAAAAAATCTTGTAATTCTATGTTAAATTGCTTTTTGGGGAATAGTAGAAGTATTTTGTCACTTGTTTTTCAAGGAAGTGGCGATCCAATTGATCGCTGGCTTCGCTGATAGGCAGGCACCGCCCATCCTTGTAGAGCACTTTAATCTCCTGGTCGTTGAAATCGTAACTGCGGTTATGCAGTTCGCCGGTACCGTGGAAATAGTCGCACTCTATACCCTCAAATGGTGCATTGCTGATCCGGATAGCGGGGAGACGGCGGTTTACAAGGTTCTTGCACAAGACGCTCAGTATTTCATCGTCAGAGTGTTGCCAATGCTTCACGGCCACCATTATATCATCGTCGTCCACCTCGGCGAAACGGTCGAGCTCGAATGGGGAGAGGCTGAACGTAAATGGAGAGAGGTTCAATTCTTTTGCACGGCGCAGGATGCTTAAAAGCAGCTGATCGGCAGCTATGACGGTCTTGTGCATATACACCTGCCAGTACATCAACCGACGACTGATTATGAACTTCTCCACGCTGTAGATGCCCTTCTCGTCAACCACCAGTTCGTCATCGTGGACATTGAGCATTGAGATGATTCTGTCTGTACCCACGATACCTTCGCTCACACCGGTGAAGAAAGAGTCGCGCCCAAGATAGTCGAGACGGTCCATGTCCAGTTGGCTGCTCACCAGCTGGTGCAGGAAATGCTTGTGGTAAGTGTTTGAGAATATAGCAATGGCGGTATCCAATGCGCCATCCATTTCTTCATTGATCCGTTGCATCATCAGCAGCGTGATCTCCTCGTGCGGCACATCCACCAGCACCCTCTCGCTTGTGTGCGAAAATGGGCCGTGCCCTATGTCATGCAGAAGTATGGCTAGTTTCGCACCTCGGCATTCCTCGTCGCTGATTTCCACACCTTTCTGCTTCAAGGTTTCCAGAGCCCGCTTCATCAGGTTCAGCGCCCCCAGCATATGACTGAAACGCGTATGCATAGCGCCGGGATATACCAAATAGGTAAGTCCCAGCTGCTTGATTCTGCGTTGCCGCTGGAAGTATGGGTGCTCGATAACCTGCAGTATGACGGGGTCTTCTATTGAGAGGAACCCGTCGTACACGGGATCGTTTATTATCTTGCGTTTGGTCATAGTATCTCTGATAATAAGCCGGCTGCGCAGGCAACCATCTCGTTGCATGGGCGTTTCCCCATCTGGAGCAGGCGGCCACAAACGATGTCTCCGTTATCTTCTCTGAATTTCTCTATCAGTGGGCGTACTTCGGCTGTATGTCCGGTAAGGCCGCATACCATGGCCATACCGCTCACGCAGCCGCACACCTCGCGTGTGCCGGCGAGGCCGCGACCGAAGGGAGCGGCTACATTCATAGCATCTTCTGGCTTTATAGGCAGTTTGTCAGCGTAGGCCATCACCACCGACTGGCAGCAGTTGCAGCCCTGCTTGTGTAACACACGTGCTTTGTTTTCTCGTTCTTCCTTTGTCATTGTCTTAATTGTTTTGAGATTTCCCAAATGGCAATGGCAGCGGCGCAACTGACATTGAGTGAGTGTTTTGTTCCCGACTGTGGTATCTCAAGGAAGCCGTCGCAGAGCTCCATCACCTCCTCCTGCACACCGTCTATCTCGTTACCAAGAACTAGAGCCACAGGTTTATCTGTTGCGACGGCATCTTTACCAAGCTTCAAACTGTCGTGTGCCAGCTCCACAGCATATATGCGATAGCCTTTCTCTTTGAGCCATTGCATACACTCCACGGTATCTTCGTGGTAGCTCCATTCCACGCTGTCTTCGGCACCGAGAGCCGTCTTGTGTATCTCGCGGTGCGGCGGGGTGGCGGTGATGCCGCAAAGGGCTATATGCTCCACGCGGAAGGCATCGCTCGTGCGGAACACTGAGCCTATGTTGTTCAGACTCCGCACATTGTCCAGCACCACCGTCAGCGGCAGCTTCTCGCTCTCGCGAAACTCCTCTACCGTCAAGCGGTGCATCTCCTCGGTTGTCAGTTTATGTGTCATTGTTCTATAGGGCTAAACTTGACGACAAAGGTATACTTCACGCGGACACGTGTGTCGCGCTGACGTCCGGGAATCCATCGGGGCATCATCCGAATCACGCGTAGAGCTTCCTGGTCGGTCTCCTCGTCAATACCCCGCAGCACCTTGAGGTTCGTCAGTCGCCCATTGCGTTCAACGATAAACTCCACATACACCTTCCCCTCCACCTGTCGCGGGTTGCGCAGGTTGCGATTCACAAAGGCCTGCAACGAAT
>ONYC01000146.1 GCA_900321975.1 uncultured Bacteroidales bacterium | reverse complement strand
TTCGAATCGAAGAACAATCGAAGAACGATCGAAGAACGATCGAAGAACAATCGAAGAACGGTGGTAGTTGATAGGTAGAAGATAGGTGGTTGAACGGGGGCGGCGACGGACTTTTTAACGCTATTTAATAATACACATTCATAAAAAAAATGTATCTTTGCACTTTGATTTTTAAGCGATGGGACTGATTGAAAGACTATTATCCCTCTGTAAACGAAAGGAATACAACAAAACAGATACCGAACCGGTGAGCAAATATCTCATAGTAGGGCTTGGCAACGTGGGTCCGGAATACGAGGGCACACGCCATAATGCAGGCTTTATGGTGGTGGACGCACTGGCCCGTGAGGCCGATGCCCGCTGGAGCCTGGAGCGCCACGCCTACCGGACGGAGATTCGCCATAAGGGACGGACACTCATACTCATAAAGCCCACCACATATATGAACCTCAGCGGCAAAGCCGTGAACTACTGGTTGAAAGCCGAGAAAATCGAGCTTCAGGACCTGATGGTGGTGGTTGACGACATCGCCCTCGACCCGGGCATCATACGCATCAAGAAGCAAGGGGCCGCCGGCGGCCATAACGGTCTGGCCGACATCGAGGCATGTCTCGGTACAGCGGCCTACAACCGGCTGCGCGTCGGTGTGGGACAGGCATTCGGACGCGGCCAGCAGGTCGACTATGTGCTGGGCCGGTTCCCAGCCGAAGATATGCCGGCGATGGAAGCGGCAGTAACCGAGGCCTGCGCCGCCGTAAGGTGCTTCGTCACACAAGGTGTCGACCGTACGATGAACCTCTACAACAAGAAAGGCAACGCCCACGGGGGAACGGAAAACGAAAAGCAATGAATCTGGCGATTGACATAGGAAATACGGCCGTAAAATGGGCCGCCTTCGACGGGAAGTCGATGGTGGAGAGCGGTATATGGACGGTGGAAAGCGGCCAGTGGAATGTGGAAAGCGGGAAATGGAAAGCGACCGACAACGCGATAGCGTGCGTCAGCGGCGAGAGTTCGGCACTCGAAAGCATTTCCGAAACATTGGGCATACGGATACCGACCTTCGGCCCGGACAGCCCCCTTCCCATAAAGCTCGACTACAAGACCCCAGCCACCCTCGGTCCCGACCGCATAGCCGCCGCCTGCGGAGCCTGGAGCCTCCACCCCGCAGAGGCGAGCCTCATCATCGATGCCGGCACCTGCATCACCATCGACTACCTCGACGCCGAAGGGACATATCACGGCGGCGCCATCATGCCGGGACTCGGTATGAGCCTGAGGGCCCTGCACGACTATACCGCAAAGCTTCCGCTTGTGGATCCCGACACAACGGCCGCACCGAGGATACCCGGTCGCTCCACCACCGAAAGCATCATTGCCGGCACCCTCGGCTCGACGATGCTGGCCCTTGCGGGATTCGTCACCCTCTACCGCCAGCGGAGCCCCGAATTGCATGTGATACTCACCGGCGGCGACGCCCGGCGGCTGACCGCAGCCGGAGTCGGCGGCTGGGAGACCGTCCCTATGCTCACGCTGGCCGGATTGAACGAAATAATGTTATACAATGAGAAATAGAAAACTGATAATAGGCATCATAGGACTATTAGGACTCATAGGGCCGCTCGGCAACAGCCGGGCCCAGAACGGCTTCAACATGCCCTACTCGCAGTTCGGAATCGGAAGCAGCGAGCAGCCCTTCAACATGCCCGTCGCCACCCGTATGGGCGGCGCCGTCTACACACTCGGGGGAAACAACTTCACCAACCCCTTCAACCCCGCCTCCTACGGATGGGTCGAGACCGAAAGCTTTGTGTTCGACATGGGCCTCAGCATCCAGACAACCACATTGCGCGAAGGCAGCAACCGCGTGTTCGACGCCGACGGCAACCTCGGCTACCTGACCATCGCTATGCCCATCACCCGCTGGTGGAAGCTGGGCGGCGGCCTGATGCCCTACACCTCGGTCGACTACGAGTCGGTGTCGCAGAGCGGATATATGGACAGCGGCATCGTCAAAACCATCTACGACGGTACTGGCGGTGCCAGCCAGGTGTTCCTCGGCTCGGCCTTCAATATCCCTGCCGGCAAAAGCCGCACACTCATGGTGGGCTTCAACGTGAACTACCTCACCGGAAGCATCCAGCGCGCCATCTCGTTCGACTTCCAAGGCAATGACTCGACCTACTACCTCGATTCGCGCCGCTTCCGCGACACACGTCTGGGCAACCTCACCTTCGACTTCGGCCTCCAGCTGCGCCAGCAGCTGGGCGACCGCTATACCCTCGGGCTTGGCCTCGTATACAAGCCCTACCGCGATATGACCGTTCGCGACAAAGCCCTTATCTACACCTACCACGCCACCGACCAGACTCTGGTGGACACCATCTTCCCGGCCGCCGGCGGCGATGCCGAATACCGCAGCCGCCTGGAGCAGTCGCAGACATTCGGTGTGGGTCTCAGCATCGAGCGCAACAAGCGCTGGCAGCTGGCCTTCGACCTCACCCTGGCCGACTGGGCCGACATGCGCTATACCGAGGATACGGCCCATGCTGTGCTCGGTAGCAGCGCCATGAGCTTCGGCCCCTACAGCCGCTATGCCCTCGGCTTCGAGAAGAAAGGCAACATGGATGCTTCCTCTTATATGGGCCGCATCAGCTGGAGCGCCGGCGCCCACCTCACCCAGGGTGCGCTGCGTCTCACACTAGGCGGACAGGAGCAGCGAATCGACGAATGGGGCTTCGGCCTCGGTGCCACAATGCCTATGCGCAAAGGGCGCTCGCTGCTCACACTCAGCCTGGCATACACCAGTCTCGGCAACAGCGACATACTGCAACGCAACGCAATGACAATAGGCATCTCGGTGAGCAGTTGCGAGCGCTGGTTCACAAAACGCAAATACAATTAATACCACACAACAGGTACTAAATCATAAAGCAAACAAATAAAAAACCGCATAACAATGAAAACACTGAAGAAACTGACAATGGGAATCGGGCTTGTGGCCCTCGGCCTCTCGGCCTCGGCCCAGACCCGCAACTGGGGTTGCGACGACGAAGTGATGCAGGCCACCCTCGAATCGGTATCGCTCTATCAAGAGGATGTCAAGCAATGGAAAGCCTCGAAGGACAACCGTTACCTCGAAGACGCCTACCCCTACTGGAAAAACATCGTTGCCAACTGTCCCAAGCAGAGCAAGAACCTCTACATCAACGGACCCAACATCCTCAAAGTGATGATCGCAAAGGCTGCCACTCCCGAAGAAAAAGCCGCCTACATCGAAGAGCTTATGGCCATGTACGACACACGTATCGCCAACTACGGCGAAGCTTCGAAGTACACCGCTATGAAGGCCATGGAGCTTGAGAACCTGCTCGGCAGCGAAGCCCTGCAGCGCTACTACGAACTCTACTCGCAGGCCGTCAAGATCGAGGGCGACCTCGAAGCCGGCTACCTGGTGAAGTATATGGAAGCCACCATCAACTACGTGCGCGCCGGCTTTGCCGAACCCACTCTGGTGGTTGATAACTACGACATCGCCAGCGACCTCCTCGAGGACGAGCTGCAGAAGAATGCCGACGACAGCGTGAAAGCCGCCACCATCCGCGGCTACATCGCAGGTGTCGAAGCCGCCTTCTCGCCCTATGCCAGCTGCGACCAGCTGGTCGAAATCTACGGCAAGAAGTTCGAGGCCGACCCTGAGAATGTCGAATTGCTCAAGAAAATCACCGGCATCATGACGCGCAAGCGCTGCACCGACCAGGAGCTTTTCTTCCGTGCCACCGAGAACCTCTACCGCCTCGAACCCAGCCCCACCACCGCCATGCGTATGGGTGCCATGTGCCTGCAGAAAAAACAGTACTCCGACGCCATCAACTACCTGAACGATGCCGTGAAGGGCGTGTCCGACAAGGATAAGTATACGACCTACCTCTATCTGGGCTATGCCTACTTCGGCCAGAAGAGCTTCAGCGCCGCCCGCACGGCTTTCAACAACGCCGCCGAAGCCGACCGCACCAAAGGTGAGCCCTACCGTATGATCGCCACCCTCTACGCCTCGAGCAGCAGTTCGGCCACCGAGGACAACATCAACGGCCGCAGCGTCTACTGGGCCGCCGTCGATGCCCTGAACCGCTCGAAGAGTATCGACCCTTCGGAGGAGAATGTCGACGCCTGCAACAAGGCTATCAGCAGCTATGCCGCCCACTTCCCCAAGCAGGCCGACGCCTTTATGGCAGGTCTGGAGAACGGCCGCAGCTTCACGGTCCCCGGATGGATCGGCGTAACCACCACCGTTCGCACCCGATAACCGCCAGATGAGAAGCGGCATACAACATAAGCGACTCGGGATAAGCCTCACCGGCTTATCCTTAGTCGCTTATATTATGCTGTCAGGATGCAGCAGCAATATCCAGGCAATCCCCGACCGCAGCGACTCGGCCAACCAAGAAGTGGTCGATGCACATGTTCACCGTAGCGACGAAGGTCACCTGCAGCTGGAACTTGACTCGCCGCTCATCTACAAATACGACCGTCCGTTGGCCAAGACCGTCTACCGCTCGGTCGGCGGCGAGCAGGTGAAGATGCGCTTCTTCGACGAGAACGACGGGCACCTGAAGATAAGCATCGCCGCCGATTCCGCCATTTCATTCGACGATCGCAATATTATGGAAGCCCACGGGAATGTGGTGGTGGTCGATTTCTCCAGTGGCGACACAATCTACCTTCTTGACCTTATATGGAATTCGAACGAAGACCGTATCTACTCCGACAATCCCGTCCGCGCCCGTAACGGCAACCGCCTCACCGAAGGCGACGGCTTTGTAAGCGACGAACGGATGGAAAACCTGCAAATCACCCACCAGCGGGGTGTCATAGAATTCAACGATTAAAAATAATATGCAATATACCGCAAAAGAGTTAGCACGTCTGGTAAAGGGTACCATAGAGGGCGACGAGAACGCCCGGGTATGGAAACCCTGCAAGATAGAAGAGGGTTGCGAGGGTGGCATCACCTTCCTCGGCAATCCCAAATATACTCACTATATCTACGAGCGTAAAGCCACGGTGGTGATTGTGCGCAACGACTTCGTTGCCGAACAGCCGGTCGACTCCACCCTTATCCGTGTGGAGAACCCCTATATGGCTGTCGCCTACCTGCTGCATATCTTCAACGAACGCACCAAACCGCCCAAAGGACGCTCGCTGCGCAGCAGCGTGGGCCGAGGCAGCAAGATTGGCCGTGGATGTTATATGGGTCCATTCGCCGTCGTAGGACGCCACTGCAAAGTAGGGAACAACGTTAAAATATACCCCAACGCCGTCATAGGCGACAACTGCCGCATAGGCGACGGTACTGTCATCTACGCTGGAGCGAAAATATATGAAGGGGTGGAAATCGGTGCCAACTGCATCATCCACGCCGGGGCCGTGATAGGTGCCGACGGTTTTGGTTTCGCACCTGTCGGCGACGGTACATGGAACAAGATCGACCAGATTGGAAACGTCATCCTCGAAGACAACGTGGAGGTGGGTGCCAATACTTGTATCGACCGCGCCACTATGGGATCCACCATACTGCATCGCGGTGTGAAAGTGGACAACCTCTGCCAGGTGGCACATAATGTAGTCATCGGGACCAATACCGCCATGGCCTCGCAGGTAGGCGTAGCCGGAAGCTGCAAGGTGGGTGAGAACTGCATCATAGCCGGCCAGGCCGGCCTTGTGGGACATATCACCGTGGGCGACCGAGTTACCATCGGGGCACAGAGCGGCGTTACCCATTCCGTAGGATCCGACCTGCAAATATTCGGCAGCCCCGCCATGGAGGCCACCAAGCGCCGCAAAGTCGAAGTTCTGGTGCGAAATATTGAGAAACTGGCCGACCGCATTGAGAAACTGGAGAAGAAATGACGGCTCGCAAAATACTCATTTTCCTTGCATCAATTATTGCCGTGCTGGCTTGCATAGCCTTGATTGTTCCAAAAGACGAGGTTAATATTGCCGGTATCAAGATGCGCTACCCGACCATGCAGTCGGTGCTCCGCTCGGTGAATATCCACCACCGGACTATCGGTGGCGAGACCGAGACCCCGGAGATGGCCCAGCTGCGTGACTCTATCGAATACTACCAAACCCTTATCGACGAAGGCGATATCCGATTCTGGCTACCCGAAGAGAATTACTTCGACTCCTTCTGGCAGACCGCAGAGAACGTCCAAGCCGACGGCCGCACCTACAGGATTCTGCACTATGGCGACTCGCAGATCGAGATGGACCATATCACTTCACGTCTGCGCCGATATATGCAGGCCACCTTCGGCGGCGGCGGACCCGGCATGCTGCCTGTGAGTATCACTACTCCAAACCCCAATATACATCTCGGCACCTCGGGCGAGATGACCCATCTCGCCTCCTTTGGCGACAGCAATGCCGTGCGCAGCAACAGCAACTACGGACCTATGATGCAGAGTTTCCGCCTGGAAGGTACTGCAGCCCTCAGCCTGCGCACCTCGTCGCACAAGAATATTGATACTCCGGTCAAGACTTTCGACCGAGTTACTCTGATTTTCAATAACCTAGGAGGAACTGTCAGCGCCACCGCAACCACCACCCAAAAGAGCGATCACAAGGGAATCCACTCTTTATCTTGGAACGGCGACTCCACCGACCGCATACGCCTGCGCATCAACGGAAACACCGACCTATATGCACTGCTTCTCGACTGCGGCAGCGGTATCGCCGTTGACAACATTCCTATGCGCGGATGCTCGGGCCAGCAGTTTACACTCGTGAACGAGGAGAAACTCACCACTGCCTACAAACAGATGGATGTGGGACTTATCATACTCCAGTTCGGCGGCAATTCCGTACCATATATCAAAACCACCGAAGCTATCGAAACCTACTGCCGCTCGCTTGGTCGACAGATAGACCACCTGCACCGCTGCTGCCCAGATGCAAAGATACTTTTCGTCGGACCCTCGGATATGGGACGCCGCAGTGGCGGACAATTCCAAACATACGCCATGCTGCCGCCTCTGGTCGACAGCCTCATTTCCACCGCACTGTCACATAATGCCGCCTATTGGAGCATCTACCACGCCATGGGCGGAGAGAATTCGATGGCCGACTGGGTGAGCCAAGGCTATGCCGGCAAGGATTATATCCACTTCTCACAACGCGGTGCCGACCTTATGGGCGACCGCCTGGCCGAAGCGTTTGCCAACAGCTATACGCTCTACACCCTGCGCCGCCGTATGGAGAAAGGGGGCGCAGAATGAAGCTCTTGCGGCTTACTGCACTGCTTCTATTTCTCGCCTCCGGGACGGTGGCGGCACAAGAGGCGAGCCCCTCCTACCCTTTCATCCGATACAATCTCAACCACCTGCGATACGACACCGCCTCGCCCACCATGCAGGCTTTCCTAACCCGCTGGCGCAATATGAACGCCAACCGGCAGGGCAACCTGAACATCGTACACATAGGCGGCTCGCACGTGCAGGCAGGCATGATGACCGAGACCATCCGTATGCGCCTTATTGATTCAGGTCCCGGCATTGTAGGACCACGAGGCATGATTTTCCCCTATTCCGCCGCCGCCCGTTGCAACAACCCACCCGACTATAGGGTCCACTGCCGCGAACGTATGATACTCACCCGCTGCGTATACAAAGAGCCCGAATATCCATTGGGCCTTTGCGGCATAGCCGTAACCGCGCAGGGGCAGCATTCCGAGATACAGATAGCCCTCAACGAACCCACCGTCGATTTCGGCACTACCCGCGTGGTGCTTCTAGGCCATTCCAACGATGGCGTTGTACCCCGTCTGCGCACTTCCCGCACTGAGCTCTATCCGTCATATTTCGACAACCTTACCGCACGCTACTTCTTCAATATCGACCAACCGGTTGATTCATTCGTCGTCGTACTTCCCTGCCACGAAGGACAGCAGTTCACTGTGAGCGGCATCTACCTCGACAGTCCTGCCCCTGGTCTGAGCTACCATTCCATCGGCGTCAACGGCGCCGCAGTGCCCGACTATCTGCGCTGCCCCAACTTCGTACGCGACCTGCGTATGCTCCACCCCGACGCCGTAGTGTTCGGCATAGGCATCAACGACGCCAATACCGACAACTTCGACACCGCCGCCTTCCGCCGTTCCTATCTACAGCTCATCGACTCGGTGCGAGCCGTGAACCCCGACTGCGCTTTTATCTTCATCACCAACAACGACAGTTATTTCAAGGTGAGCCGTCGGCACTACAATGTCAATCCCAACGGCACGCTTGCACGAGATGTCTTCTACCGACTGGCACGCGACACCGGAGGAGCCGTGTGGGACCAGTTCCAGATTATGGGTGGCCTACGGTCGATGGAGAAATGGAAAGACCAGGGGCTGGCACAGACCGACCGCGTCCATTTCACCCGTGCCGGCTACACCATCATAGGCAACCTCTTCTCCGACGCTCTCCTGGAGGCGTTGAACGATAACCGATGAACGACCTGCTGACATACCTGGCCTCCTTCTTCTCCTATAATATTGAGAAGCCGCTGCTCTTCACGCAGATCCATTTTTGGGTGTTCCTGCTGGTGGTATATGCCGGATTCAGTTTCATCATCACCCGCCGCTGGCGCCTCACCGCCCGCAACGCCTACCTCTTCGCCGTAAGCCTTCTGTTCTACTACAAGACCTCCGGCCTCTTCGTCCTGCTGCTTATATTCTCCACTATCCTTGGATGGCTGCTCGGCATAGGCATGGACCGCTCACCATCCCAGCCGAGGCGAAAGTTGCTTATGACCATCGGCGTTGCCATCAACCTGCTGGTGCTCTGCTATTTCAAATATGCCTATTTCTTCACCGACATATTCAACGCTTCGTTCGGCACCGACTATCATATCGCCATCAAAATTATGCTCCCCGTGGGCATATCGTTCTATACGTTCCAGAACATAAGCTATATAGTGGATGTCTACCGCCGCAAGATAGCCCATGTTTCAAACATCCTCGACTTCGGCTTCTACACCTCGTTCTTCCCGCAGCTTGTGGCCGGCCCTATCCTAAGAGCCGACCAGTTTGTGCCGCAGCTCTACAAGCCCTTCTTCCTCGGGCGCCGCCAGTTCGGCATCGCCGTGTTCTGGATTCTCAACGGATTGGTGAAAAAACTGATACTAAGCGACTACCTGGCCGTTAATTTCGTCGACCGCGTGTTCGACAATCCTGCGCTCTACACTCCCTTCGAGAACTTCTCTGCCCTTCTGCTCTATTCGCTGCAGGTCTATGCCGACTTCTCGGGCTATACCGATATTGCCATCGGTGTGGCCATGCTTATGGGCTTCTACCTCCCGGTGAACTTCAACTCGCCCTACAAGGCCACCAATCCCACCGACTTCTGGCGCCGCTGGCATATGTCGCTCTCGCGCTGGCTGCGCGACTACCTCTATATCCCCTTGGGCGGCAACCGCACCTCGGGTGTTGCTTCCTATACAATCCTTGCCGTTATTCTCCTTATCGCCGCCTTCCGACTCCACAGCCTCCCCTTCACCCTGGCCGTGGTAGCGGTACTCCTCACCGTGGGCCTGCTTTGGCTGTTCCGCCCCTCGCACCGCCGCACCCTTGGAACCAATGTCAACAATATGGACACCATGCTTCTGGGCGGTATGTGGCACGGTTCGTCGTTCAACTTCATCACCTGGGGCGGCCTCAACGGCATCGGAATCCTGGTCTACAAGTGGTGGCATCGCCAGGGATGGCTTGTCCAGCTCGAAGCCCTTGCCGGAGCCACATTGCTGCTGCAGCTGGCCCGCATCATCTGGGGTGGCCCGCTGCTGGCCATGCTCCACGTGGGATTCCTCATATCATTTGCGATATTCACCCTGCTGGCACTGCTCCCTCAAAACGCTCGTGGTACCCGTCGTGCACAGCATGTCTGGAGTATTACCCTAACATTCGTATTCATCAGCTTCACCCGCCTCTTCTTCCGCTCGGGGTCGAATCTCGACCCTGCCGAGGCCAACGAGCAGGCCTGGCAGACGGCTTCGATGATGGTAACACAGATTGGTTCGCACTGGAATCTGGCACAGATCCCCGACATTCTAGGCCACTACTGGATGCCGTTCGTGGTGTTTGCCATCGGCATGGCCATCCACTGGCTGCCCGAACGGCTGAAACGGCGCTACCGCCTCACTTTTGCCAGCCTGCCTTTGTGGGCAATCGCAACAATAGCCGTTGTAACCGTCGTGGTGGTCTACCAGTTCATCACTGCCGACCTCCAGCCGTTCATCTATTTCCAGTTCTGACAAATTTTCAATAGACAGACAACAACTGCCCGTCGAAGACGGTGTTGTACTGATATAGCGGGCATGGCGACACGGCGCCCGAGAACGGCGTGCCGTCGAGCGCATTGAACTGCGACGAGCATACCGGGCATCTGAGGATGCTACCGCCCCATTCTGGATCCACCTCCAGGCAGGCGTCGTGGTCGGTGGGGCAAGCCAGTTCGAAGGCAACGAAATCGGAATACGAGGTTCGGGTGATCCTCACACCCATCTTTCCCATACCGCCCACCGACATCGAACCGCCCACATGCGATAGCGGCGCGAAGTCGGGCATGGTGATGTCGATGGTGCCGCCTTGTCCGAACGGTGTGTCGCATCGGTCGGGATTGCAGGCAGCAAGCAAAAACACAGCGACTATGGGCAGCAACCTTTTCATTTGGCGGCGGGATAGTCGGCATAGATGGTCTTCATCACCACCGTGGCCACCGCCTCGAGCGTCCTCGGGCTGATGGCATCGAGGTTGTCGGTAGTGGTGTGCCAATGGGTGAAGAACGAAGTGGTAATGCTGTTCTGGACAATATCCACCATCGGTATACCGGCAATCTGGTTGACGTATAGGTGGTCGTCGAGGATTGGGTCGGTCTTCGAATTGACGAACATCGAGCCGTAGCCCAAGGCTTCGGCCGCCGACCAAATCTTGTCGGTGAGGCCCGGGGCATAGGTGCGGCTCACCTGCTCTTTGGTGAACCGGGGGCCTTCGGCGGTGCCCACCATATCGAGCAATATGCCGTAGACGGCCGAATAGACCGGGGTGTGGGGATTGGCGGCCCAATGCTGCGAGCCAAGGCACCACGTGTTGTCCGTATACCCGTCTTCCCATTCGGGCTGCCCTTGGTCTTCAAGGTCGAAGAGGATGAAGTCGACACCCACCGACGGCGGCATCTGGCTCATCGTGCGGGCCATCTCCAGGAGCACGGCCACACCCGAAGCGCCATCGTTGGCGCCGGGCACCGGCTTGTGGTTGTTGGCCTCGTCGGGGTCGTGGTCGGCCCACATGCGGCTGTCCCAATGGGCTGCCAGCAGCACCCGTTTGGAAGCACCCGGGTTAAGGCTTCCGACGATGTTCACCCCTTTGGCCTTCGATGCGTTCCAGAGGGTGGCGGTGAACGGCTGCAGCACTACGGTGTCGCACCAGCGTCCCAGGCGGTCGGCCAGCATCGCCGCGCATTTGTCGGCGGCCGGCGAGCCTGGGGTACGGGGGCCGAAAGCCAGCTGGGCGGATACCAGCGCATAGGCGCTGTCGCCCGAGAACGACGGCACCTCGACCCGCGAATAATCGATTGCGGTCGCAGGCTGAGGCGTCTCGTTTTTATGCTTGCAGCCTGCCAGCACAAGCAGGCAGGCTGCCACAATTGCAAATTTCTTCAAAACAACGATGCTTATTTGAGGCGCTCGGCGTACTCGCAGGTGCGGGTATCGACCTTGATGCGCTCGCCTTCCTTGATAAACAGAGGCACGCGGACCTGCACACCGGGCTCGACGATGGCGTCCTTCATGGCGTTGGTGGCGGTGTTGCCGGCGAAACCGGGCTCGGTATAGGTGACGACGGTCTCGATGAACGGGGGCAACTCGCAGGTCAGCGGGGTCTCGGTGTCGGCCTCGACGGTAACCTCAACATACTGGCCGTCCTTCAGGAACTGGGGAGCGTTGATAATCTGCTCGGGAATATAAATCTGCTCGTAGGTCTCGGTGTGCATGAAGACATGCATGTCGCCCTCCTTGTAGAGGTAGGTGTAGGGACGGCGCTCGACGCGGACGATGTCGATCTTGGCACCGCTGGGGAAAGTGTTCTCGAGCATACGGCCGGTCTTCACGTTGCGCATCTTGGTGCGCACAAAGGCGGCGCCCTTGCCGGGCTTCACGTGGAGGAACTCAACGATGGTGTAGATGTCGTTGTTGAAATTGATGCAGAGTCCGTTTTTAATGTCGGTGGTTGTTGCCATAAATGATTGTGTATTTATTGTTTATTGTTTTTCTTCTTCTCTTCGGCCAGAAGCTGCGTGAGGCGACGCACATCGCCCTGGAGCTGGTCGATCTCATCCTCGGCCGAGCGGAAACGGTGGTGCTCCATACCCCAGCGGGCGGCGGTGGCCAAGGCGATGAGTATCATAATGATGGCCAGCATATTGTAGCCTTCGAGCATAGCCTTCAGTTTCGGCACCAGCATCAGGGCCGTAGCCAGCAGGATAAGCACGTAGGATGCTATCTCATATATTTTTACAGCAGTCTTGTGGCTCATTTCATTTCCAGTTTGAAAGTGCAAAAATACAAAAAATTCCTGACATAATATAAAAAAACGTCAACCATCCCTGATACTCCACTGCCCATCTATTGATTGCCAGACAATTAACACCATTCAAGCACTATTCCCCACCCCACGTAAAAACGCTCCGGACAACTGCGGCGTACCCGGCAAACTTCTCTTATCAAACTTGGCAGATGCCGTCATCGCTTCACCACCTTGGCGGCGAAGAGACCTTCGGCAGTCTGGATTTCCAGAACATAGAGGCCGGCGGGGTAGTCCTTAAGCGACACCTGGCCGGACACCTTGTCATACACCTTGGCTCCACTTCGGTCGCCGAGGCCATCCTTCACCTCCAGCCGCGAGCGACGGCCGTCGGCCGCCACGCACCACACCTCGCGGATGCCCTCGGCCGGTATCAGCACCGTCCCGT
>ONYC01000141.1 GCA_900321975.1 uncultured Bacteroidales bacterium | reverse complement strand
CTTCGATTGTTCTTCGATCGTTCTTCGATCGTTCTTCGATTGTTCTTCGATCCGAATCGAAGAACAATCGAAGAACGATCGAAGAACTACCGAACAACGACAGGCGGAGATATGTTAAAATGTGTTCTTTCACGGTGGTTTTGAGTGCGATGGATGCCGATTGGCATTTGCAAGCGCCGTGAGCGGCGACGGGTCTTTTCGATGGGGTAGGAAACAAAGATTTTGCCGTGTGCGGAAAAGTTTGTATATTTGCACCTCGAAATGTGGATAGATTTGTAATGATTGCAACCACTTGAAAAAATGCTAAAGCGTTAATTCAACGGCACTTTCAGTACACATCTTTTCACTGTTAAAACAATGTATTAACAGTTAAAAGTAACGTAAAATGAGCTATTTTTTCACTTCCGAATCAGTCAGCGAAGGCCATCCCGACAAGGTGGCCGACCAGATCAGCGATGCGCTGCTGGATGAGTTTCTGAGACACGACCCCGAGAGCCATGTGGCCTGCGAGACCCTTGTTACCACCGGATTGGCGGTGGTGAGCGGCGAGGTGAGCTGCAACGGCTATGTCGATGTGCAGACGACCGTGCGCGACGTCATACGCGAGATCGGCTACACCAAAGGCGAGTACAAGTTCGAGTCGGAGAGCTGCGGTGTCCTGAGCGCAATTCACGAGCAGAGCCAGGATATCAATCAGGGCGTCAGCCGCAAGGAGAAGAAGAACCAAGGGGCCGGCGACCAAGGCATGATGTTCGGTTATGCCTGCCGCGAGACCGCCGAGCTTATGCCGCTGCCAATCACGTTGGCGCACATCATCCTTATCGAGCTGGGCAAAATCCGCCGCGAGGGGAAGCAGATGCGCTACCTGCGTCCCGACGCAAAGAGCCAGGTGACGGTGCAGTACAGCGACTCGGGCAAACCCGAGCGTATCGACACCATAGTGGTGAGCACCCAGCACGACCCCGATGCCACGCAGGAGCAGATACGCGCCGATGTGGAGCAGGTGCTTATCCCGCGCGTTGTAAAGCGTTTGCCCAAAGCTACACAGAAGCTTTTCTCCAAGAAGGACTATCGGCTGCATGTCAATCCTACGGGCAAGTTCGTCATCGGAGGTCCTCACGGCGACACCGGCCTTACGGGTCGCAAGATTATCGTCGACACCTATGGTGGGCGCGGTGCCCACGGTGGCGGCGCTTTCAGCGGCAAGGACTCCTCGAAGGTCGACCGCTCGGCAGCCTATGCCACCCGTCATATAGCCAAGAACCTTGTGGCCGCCGGCCTCTGCGACGAATGTCTGGTGCAGGTGGCCTACGCCATCGGTGTAGCCGAACCTGTAGGCCTGTATGTCAACACATACGGTACCGCCAAGGTGAAGATGAGCGACGGCGAAATTGCCGCCCGTGTGAAGAAACTCTTCGACCTGCGCCCTTACGCCATCGTGGAGCGTTTCGGCCTGAAGAACCCCATATTCCGCCCCACGGCCGCCTACGGCCACATGGGCCGCGATCCGTTCGTGGGCGAGGTGGTGGTGTATGATGCCGCCGGCCGTCGTCGCAAGAAGAAGGTGCAGTTCTTCGGCTGGGAGAAACTGGATATGGTCGACCGGATCAAGAAGGAATTCAAGATATGAACTTCACTGGCCTGATTATCGGCGTAGCCACCTTCCTGTGTATCGGCCTGTTCCATCCGTTGGTGATAAAGGCCGAATACTACTTCGGTACGGGCTGCTGGTGGGTGTTCCTTGTGCTGGGTCTGGTTTGTATTGCAGGGTTGCTGCTGGTGGCGAGCACCATAGCGTCCACCCTGCTGGGCGTCACCGCATTTTCGAGCCTGTGGTCGATATTGGAACTGTTCAAGCAGCGCAAGCGGGTGGAGAAAGGGTGGTTCCCGGTGAATCCCAAACGTAAAAGCCGTCAATAAAAAACGAGTAATATATAAACATTTATGACAAAACTGAGTGTCAATATCAACAAGGTGGCCACCATCCGCAACGCGCGTGGCGGCAACACCCCTGATGTACTGAAATTTGCACAAGATTGCGAGCGCTTCGGCGCCCAAGGCATCACCGTGCATCCGCGTCCCGACGAGCGGCATATCCGCTACGCCGACGCCCTCGCCATCAAGCCGCTCATCGGTGTGGAATACAACATCGAGGGCAATCCGAAGGGTGTTTCGAAGAGCCGCCCCTACGGCTTCATCGACCTTGTGAAAGAAATCGTCCCTGCCCAGGTAACCCTTGTGCCCGATGCCGAAGGTGTGCTAACATCGAATGCCGGGTGGGATACCGTCAAGAACCAGGACTATCTGCGTGATGTGGTCAAGGAATTCAAAGCTTGCGGCATCCGCGTGAGCATCTTTATCGACGCCAACCCGCAGATGATCGAGATGGCCGCCAAGACCGGCACCGACCGCGTGGAGCTCTACACCGAGAGCTATGCCCGCGAATACCCCATGGGCCGCGAAGCGGCAATCAAGCCTTTCGTCGAAGCAGCAAAGGTTGCGCGTGACTGTGGCCTGGGACTCAACGCCGGCCACGACCTCAGTTTAGAAAACCTCGCCTATTTCCGCCAGCAGATACCCTGGTGCGACGAAGTCAGCATCGGCCATGCCTTAATCAGCGACGCCCTCTACCTCGGCATCGAGGAGACCATTCACCATTATTTAGATTGCTTGAAATGAAACGTGTAGTAGTTGTATTGCTGTTGGCACTGGGTGTGTCGGCGATGGCGCAGAAGAACATCAACCTTGGCGTTATACCCACGCCGCAAGAGGTGGTTATGGACGAAAACGGCAAGATGTGTGTGTGGAAGAAGGCCAAGG
>ONYC01000142.1 GCA_900321975.1 uncultured Bacteroidales bacterium | reverse complement strand
TATCTTCGACCTATCAACTACCACCGTTCTTCGATTGTTCTTCGATAGTTCTTCGATCGTTCTTCGATTGTTCTTCGATTCGAATCGCAGAACAATCGAAGAACGATCGAAGAACTATCGAAGAACGGCCGGAGTTGACCCGTGGACGGGCGGTGGTTGGAGCGGGTTTGTGCGGTTGAAAAAACGCCTGCCGGGCAATAAACGCCCCGAAAGGGCGTTATCCATTAAATAGGTTTAATCCAGAATGCCGTTCGTAAAGGATATATTGAACTACCGAAGCCTCTCGATCGTGGGGCTCGAGAAGAACACCGGGAAGACGGTGTGCCTCAACTATATCCTGCGCAGAATGAACGATATGGGTGTTCCGGTGGGCGTTACGTCAATCGGTGTCGACGGCGAGCAGGTTGACGCCGTGTTCGCCACCGCCAAACCTGAGATTGTCCTTTACGAGGGTACCAATTTCATCACCTCGGAGAAGCATTACCTTGGGCGCCAATTGATTTCGGATATCGTGGCTGTCGACGAGATGCGCACGTCCCTCGGCCGTCTGGTATCGGCGCGTGTCCTTGTGCGGGGAAAAGTGCTCCTTTCGGGAGCGGCAACCACGGGTTTGCTGCGTCGTCAGATCGCTGATTTGCAGTCGTTAGGCTCGAGGGTGGCTATCGTCGACGGTGCGTTGTCGAGGTTGAGCCTAGCTTCGCCGACGGTTACCGACGCAATGGTGCTCGCCACCGGCGCTGCAGTAAGCGTCAGCCTCCAGCAGCTAACAGCCCGCACCCGTTTCGTCCACCGCCTGATATGTCTCGACGAAGCGGAGGAACCTCTACGGTCGACGCTGAATGCCATAGAATCAGGCCTTTGGGCGGTCGATTCCGACGGCGTTCCGCACGATCTCGGCATCTCGTCGGTGTTCCTTATCGGTCGCGCCGAAGGCGATATCCTCCGTTACGGACGCACGCTTTTCGCTTCGGGTGCCGTCAGCGACCGCCTGCTGAAGATGCTTGCCGCCCGCGGCAAGGATATTACGTTGATTGTCCGCGACTTCACCAAGATATTCGCCACACCCGAAGCCTATGCCGAATTCACGCGGCGCGGTGGACGGATGATGGTGCTTCAGCGCTCGCGCCTGATAGCCGTCACCCTCAATCCCACCTCGCCCCAAGGATTCACGCTCGACAGCCGTGCGGCTTGCGACGCGCTTGCCGATGCTTTGCAGATGCCGGTATACGATGTGATGAAAATCTGATGACGCCAGACATTATATTGAAAATGAAGATAAAAGACCTTATAAAGCAGGATCCGGGATTCCAGTTTGTGATTGACAACATGGAACTTATGTCGTCGGCCGGCCGTCGTGTTATGCTCGACGAGGAGTTCCTTTCCGATGCCTCTTCCGTCGCTGCCCGATGGGAAATGGTGCAGAAGGCCGTCGATGCTGTCGCCAATCCCGACAACGTGCGTGCGTTCAACGATTTGCGCCATTGCCTGATGCAGCTTCACGACCTTCGTGGAACCCTCGCCGCATTGGCCGGACATCAGATGCTGAACGAGGTGGAACTGTTTGAAATCAAGAATCTTGCCTACATCGCCGGCAAAGCCTCGCCGGCTATGGGTCAGATGGGTTTCCTCGGAGAGCTGCCGCTCCCCGACCTCGGCGATGTGTTTGCAACGCTCGACCCCGATTCCACCGGAGTGGTGAGCTTCTATATATATGATTCGTACGACCCCCGTCTGCCCGGTCTCCGCCGTGAATTGAAAGCCCTTCAGGAGCATGGTGGCGACCAGCAGCGTATTGCCGACCTTATTGCGCAGCAGGGTGATATCCAAAAAGATGTGTGCCTGGCTTTGAGCGACAAACTTGCTCTCCGCCAGAAGGATCTTTCGGCCGCCCTCGAGACAATGGCCTACACCGACTTCCTGCTGGCCAAAGCCGACCTTGCGAAGCGATGGAACCTTGTGCGTCCCACTATTGCGGACACTACCAGCTATGTGGCGCTCGTCAATCCGCGCCTGCGGCAGCGCAACGAAGAGTTGGGTTTGCGCTATCAGCCGGTCGATATTGCTCTAACCCATGGCGTTACGCTTGTTACCGGAGCCAATATGGCAGGCAAGACAGTCCTCCTGAAAAGCGTCGCCACAGCCCAACTGATGGTGCAATGCGGCTTCTTCGCGCCGGCCGCTTCGGCTGCCATCGAACCGGTCGACGAGGTGATGACCTCGATAGGCGACGAGCAGAACGAGATGAACGGCCTCTCGTCGTTCGCGTCGGAGATAATAAAGATAAGTAATATAGTGCAGCGCAGCCGCAACAGCCGCATGCTGGTGCTTGTCGACGAGCCTGCCCGTACCACCAACCCCGTCGAAGGCAAGGCCCTGGTACAGGCCCTGATAGGGCTGCTGGGCGAGGTGGATTCGTCGACGCTCATCACCACCCACTACAGCCAGTTGGGCTCGAAATGCCGCCGTCTGAGGGTTCGCGGATTTGTGGAAGATCTCTGCAACATGCCGCTCAATCCGCAGAATATCAATCGTTTTATCGACTATTCCCTCACCGAGGACACCTCCGACGAGGTGCCCCAGGAGGCCCTTCGCATAGCCACCATTCTGGGATGCGACAGCATCCTGCTCGAACGTGCCCGCCAAGCTCTCGGATAGGGGTCTTGTCAGGTCAAAATAAGAGGTGCTTTGTTTATTAACAGAGCACCTTTTTTACTTTCAAATAATTACCCCGAAACCACCCCTCGTATGTTGAAAACTAATTTGTCGCGGTTGCCGAATTCTGTCTATTTTAGCACTTGGAAATGCTGCTCCATGGGGCGTTCCATTTAATTGTAATTGTGTAACATATAGCAAATTTTAAGTCATGCAAGGCGACTTGTTTTCTCAAATTCAACCCAAACCGCGAACCAAAGAGTACCATCAGTACACACCGGAGGAAATCATGCAATCGTCGGTGGAATATTTCCACGGCGACGAGCTTGCTGCCAACGTGTGGATGAACAAGTATGCCCTGCGCGACGAAGACCGCATCTTCGAGCTCAACCCCGATATGATGCATCATCGTCTCGCATCGGAATATGCCCGCATCGAGCAGAAGTATCCCAACCCCCTGCCCGAGGCCGATATCTACCGTCTGCTCAAGGACTTCCGCTATATCGTTCCGCAAGGCAGCCCCATGAGCGGTATCGGCAACAGCTTCCAGGTGGTGTCGCTCAGCAACTGCTTCGTTATCGGCAATGCCGGCAACAGCGACTCTTACGGCGGCATCATGAAAATCGACCAGGAGCAGGTCCAGCTTATGAAACGCCGCGGCGGTGTCGGACACGACCTCAGCCATATCCGCCCCGGTGGAAGCCCCGTCAAGAACTCGGCCCTCACCTCGACCGGTATTGTCCCCTTCATGCAGCGCTATTCCAACACCACCCGCGAGGTGGCGCAGGGCGGCCGTCGTGGTGCTTTGATGCTCTCGATAAGCATCAAGCATCCTGATGCCGAGAACTTTATCGATGCAAAAATGGAACAGGGCAAGATCACCGGTGCCAATGTCAGCGTGAAAATCACCGACGAATTCATGGAGTGTGTGCGCAGCGGCAAGCCCTTTGTACAGCAGTATCCCATCGATTCGCCGTCGCCGATCTTCACCAAGCAGATCGATGCCCGAGCCCTTTGGAACAAGATCATCCACAATGCCTGGCAGAGTGCTGAGCCCGGCGTGCTTTATTGGGACACCATCCTCCGCGAGTCGGTGCCCGACTGCTATGCCGACTATGGCTACCGCACCGTCAGCACCAACCCCTGCGGCGAGATTCCGCTCTGCCCCTATGACAGCTGCCGCCTGCAGGCCATCAACCTCTACTCATATGTGGAGAACCCCTTCACCAAGAAAGCCACGTTCAATTTCGAGCTTTTCAAAGAGCATGTGGCCAAGGGCCAGCGCCTTATGGACGACCTTATCGACCTCGAGCTCGAGAAGGTGGATCAGATTTTGAAGAAGATTGAATCCGATCCCGAGAGCGATGAAATCAAGATGGTGGAGCACAACCTGTGGCTCAACATCAAGATGAAGTGCCTCGAAGGCCGCCGCAGTGGCTTCGGTATCACCGCCGAGGGCGATATGCTGGCTGCCATGGGCCTGCAATACGGTTCCGACGAGGCAACCGCTTTCGCCGTCAAGGTGCAGCAGACACTCGCTCTGGCCGCCTACGGCTCGAGTGTCCAGCTGGCCAAGGAACGCGGCATGTTCCCCATCTACAGCGCCAAACGCGAGGAGAACAACCCGATGATCCGCCGTATCCGCGAGGCCGACCCCGACTTGTATGCCGAAATGGCAAAGTACGGCCGCCGCAACATCGCCCTGCTGACCATCGCCCCCACCGGCACCGTCAGTATCTGCACCCAGACGACATCAGGTATCGAGCCGGTCTTCCTCGTGGCCTACAAGCGCCGCAAGAAGATCAATCCCAACGACAAGGACAACTCGAAGCAGAATATCATCAAGGACGAGAACGGCGACTTCTTCGAGGAATACAATGTGTTCCATCCCAAATTCCTCGATTGGGCCCGCATCAACGGCTATGATGTCGACGAAATCACCCACATGGACGACGCGGAATTGCAGAAGGTTGTCGAGAAGAGCCCCTATTTCCACGCTACCAGCGCCGATATCGACTGGGTGTCGAAAGTGAAGATGCAGGGTGCCATCCAGAAGTGGGTCGACCATTCGATTTCCGTCACCGTCAATATCCCCAAGGAGACTTCCGAGGCGGTGGTCAGCAAGATATATATGACTGCATGGGAGAGCGGCTGCAAGGGTTGCACCATCTATCGCGACGGCTCGCGCACCGGTGTGCTCGTAAGCACCAGCGAGGGCAAGAAGGAAAACACTCCGTGCTTCGGCGAGAACAAGGCTCCCAAGCGCCCCAAGAAGCTCGAGGCCGAGGTTGTCCGCTTCAAGAACGAGAAGGAGGACTGGATTGCCGTCGTCGGTATGTTCGAAGGCCGCCCCTATGAGATATTCACCGGCCGCGCCGAGAACTTCCTCGTGCCCAAGTTTGTGGAGAAAGGCTGGGTGATCCGCGTCAAGGAGAAGGGCGACGAGCATGCCCGTTACGACTTCCAGTTCCTGGATCAGGACGGCTACCACATCACGATGGAAGGTCTCTCGCGCATGTTCCGCAAGGAGTACTGGAACTATGCCAAACTTATCTCCGGTATCCTGCGGCACGGTATGCCCATCCCCAATGTGGTTGAGCTTATCGGCAAGCTCACCTTCGATACCGATTCCATCACCACATGGTCGAACGGCGTCGCACGTGCCCTGAAGCGCTACATCAAGGACGGCACCGAAACCGAGGAGGTTTGTCCCGATTGCGGCAGCAAGCTTGTCTACAACAGCGGCTGCAAGAGCTGCCCCAATTGCGGATGGAGCAAGTGTAGTTAAGCAATCTAGCAAGCACACATATTCCCCAGCGGGAGGCGTCCGCCTCCCGCTTTTTTTTACCCGCCACTTAAACCTCAACCCTTAAGCATGTATACCTACGAATACCCCCGCCCCATGCTCACGGCCGATTGCGTCGTGATCAACCCCCTGGACGAAGTGCTTCTTATCCGGCGCGGCAACGAGCCCTTCCGCGGCTGCTGGGCTCTGCCGGGCGGATTTATGGAGATGGACGAGACCATCGGGCATTGTGCCGTGCGTGAATTGAAGGAGGAGACCGGTATCACGGTCGATGAGTGCGCCGCCCTGCTGGTGGGCGTGTTCAGCCGTCCGGGACGCGACCCGCGCGGACGCACCGTGACGGTGGCCTACCGGGTTGATTTGGACAAGGAGGTGAATGCCGTTGGTGGCGATGATGCGGCCGAAGCCCGCTGGTTCCCACTCTCGGAGTTGCCGCCGTTGGCGTTCGACCACGCTGAGATTATTGCTGCCGCCACAACTGCCAGCTGAGTTCCGCCTGGCGTTGCAGCATCGCAAGCCCGTCCACGGTTGCTGCGCCCGCCGCTGCCGCCTGTCTCAGCAGGAGGGTGGGCGAGGGGTTGTAGACGAGGTCATAGACCAGCCCGAACCCCTCCAGCCCGTAGGGCCAGGGGGTGGAGTCCACATCGGGCCACATGCCCGCCGGAGTGGCGTTGACCAAGATGTCGAACTCCCGGGCGCGGAGGTTCGCCTCCGAATAGCCGATTGCATCGCCGGATGGATGCCGGCTTACCATCTGATATTTGATTCCCAGAGTCTTCAATGCATAGGCGACTGCCTGTGCGGCGCCGCCTGTGCCGAGTATCAGCGCGGCGTTCCCGGGTGCGTTTGCGGGCAGGGTTTGGGCGAACGCCGGTGCGTCGGTGTTGTGCCCGACGAGGCGCCCGCCGCCGACAACCACGCAGTTGACAGCCCCGATGGCATCGGCCTCGCGGCTTACTGAGTCGAGCATCGGCATAATTGCCTGCTTGTAGGGTATCGTCACGTTGAATCCGAGGATATGCTCCCGGCAGATCCACTGGCGCAATCCGTCGAGCGTGGGCATCTCGTGGAGGGTGTAGGAATGGCCTTCCAGCCCTTCGCGGGCGAACATCGCCTCGAACCACCGTTGCGACCACGAGTGTCCCAGGTGCTTGCCAATCAGTGCGTAATGTTTTGTTTCGGTTGCCATTTTGCGGATGCTTTCCAGCGGCAAAATTACGAAAAAAAATGTATTCCCGGGAAATTCAATCTGTCTGGCGGCAGTCAACACCGGCTGTTGTCCGCTTGTTGTCCGCTTGTTGTCCGGTTGTTGTCCGCTTTTAAAGCGGACAACAACCGGACAACAAGCGGACAACAAGCG
>ONYC01000144.1 GCA_900321975.1 uncultured Bacteroidales bacterium | reverse complement strand
TCGAAGTCGCAGATGTCCATCTTGACGAACTTGTAGTTTGGCTTGTCCTCGATATCCTTGAGGTTGGCGAGGTTGCCGGCATAGGTCAGCTTGTCGAGGTTGATGATCTTGTACTGCGGGTACTTGTTGACGAACAGGCGTACCACATGGCTTCCGATAAATCCGGCACCGCCGGTGATGATGATATTCATGGTTGTTTGATTTATAGGTTTCTATTTCTGCTTGATTCTGTTGTTGAGTGCCATAACTGCGTTGTAGGCCACCAGCCCGTTGGCCAGCTCGAGGCTGCGCTCGTCGACCATGAGGTTTGGGCGGTGCAGGTTGCTGAAGGGAGTTCCGGGTTCGTGGATTCCGATGCGGAAGTAGCACGAGGGAATCTTCTGCTGGAAGAAGGCGAAGTCCTCGGCAGTCATCCTCAGGTCGAGCCATTCCACGTTCTCCTTCCCGAGGAAGGCACAGGCGTTGTCATAGACCTGCTGGGTGCAGTCGTCGTCGTTGATCACCGGTGGGTAGCCATAGTCGACAAAAAGGTCGCATTCGCCGCCCATGGCTTCGGCCACTCCGCAGCTTATCTTGCGGATCAGCTCGTGGGTGCGCAGCCGCCATTCGGGGTCGAACGAACGGATGATCCCCTCCATCTTCACCGTATCGGGAGTGATGTTTGTGCGTCCGCCCACATCCTCGATCTTGCCGATAGTGAGCACCGTGGGCGACATTGGGGCCGCATTTCGCGACACCACCTGCTGCAAAGCGATGACGATATGCGAGGCAATCAGGATGGGATCGACGTTGAGGTGCGGCGTGGCGCCGTGTCCTCCTTTCCCCTTGACGGTCCAGTAGAGTTCGTCGGTCGAAGCCATATACTTGCCTTTTTTCATTCCCACACGGCCGAAGTCCATCTCGGGCAGACAGTGGAACGAATAGATTTCGTCGGGAGTAACCTCGTCGAACAGGCCGTCCTCCATCATCATGCGGGCGCCGCCGGGGTATTTCTCCTCCGAGGGTTCGAAGATGAACATAAGGCTGCCGTGAAGGCGTTCGCGGAGCTGTATCAGTATCTTGATGGCGCCGAGCAGCGAGCAGGTGTGCATATCGTGGCCGCAGGCGTGCATCACACCGGGATTCTCGGAGGCGAAAGGCAATCCGGTACACTCGGTGATGGGGAGGGCATCGTAGTCGGCGCGCAGGGCAACACAGTAGCTGTCAGGGTCGATACCGCCGCGCAGCATAGCCATCACGCCGGTACGGCCGATTCCGGTACGTGGGGTGAGCCCCATCTCGGTCAGCCTCTCGGCCACGAAGGCCATAGTGCCGTATTCCTCCTGCGAGAGGTCGGGATGACGGTGCATCCAGCGGCGCCATTCGATCACCTCGTCGCGCTGCTTGTGTGCCAGCTGTTTTATCTCTTCAATCATCAGGCTTTTGCGATATGTATGGCGGCCGACTTGCCGTCGGTGATTTCAATCTCGGTACCGTCGGCGACGGTGGGAACCAGACGGAACGACGTGCAGAGGGTTTCGGCGCAGATATAGTCGCGGTGGCGCTCGACGGCGGCATCCCATTCGCCGCTCTGAAGTTCGACGGTGATGCGGTCGGTAACCTCGAAGCCTTCTTTGCGGATGTTCTGGATGCGGTTCACTATCTCGCGGGCAATGCCTTCGTCGACAAGTTCCTGGGTCAGCGTGATGTCGAGGGCTACGGTCAGCGAACCGTCGTTGGCGACCACCCAACCAGGGATGTCCTGGGTGGCGATCTCGACGTCGCTGAGCAGCACCTCGCAGTCGGTGCCTTCAACCGGAACCATGCAGCTGCCGCTGGCCTCGAGGGCGTTGATCTGCTCCTGGCTGAAGGCCATGATGGCGGCGCCGAGGGCTTTCATCACTTTACCATAACGGGGGCCGAGGGTCTTGAAGTTGGGCTTTATCTTCTTTACCAGCAGGTTGTTGTCGGCCGAAAGGAATTCGACCTCCTTGATGTTCAGTTCGGAGCAGATAAGGTTGCTCACGCGGTCGATCTGAGCCTGCATCTCGGCATCGCGCACGGGGATGACGATTTTCTGGAGCGGCTGGCGCACGCGCATGTTGCTCTTCTTGCGCAATCCGAGCACCATCGAGCATATCTTCTGAGCCAGCTGCATGCGCTCTTCGAGGGCTTTGTCGATCATCTCTTCGTGCACCTCGGGGAACGGCAGGTGGTGTACCGACTCGGCGTCGAAGCGTCGGGTGACGGCGTTGAGGTCGAGGAACATGCGTTCGCTGAAGAAGGGCGCTATCGGCGACATCAGGCGGCTGAGGGTCTCCAGGCAGGTGTAGAGGGTCTGGTAGGCGCTCACCTTGTCGTCGCTCATTTCGCCGCGCCAGAAACGGCGGCGGCAGAGACGCACATACCAGTTGCTGAGGTAGGCGTCGACGAAGGTGTCGATTGCTCGGCCGGCGCGGGTGGGTTCGTAATCCTCCATCGCGGCACCCACGGTTTTGACAAGGGTGTTCAGCTCGGAGAGTATCCATCGGTCGATCTCCGGGCGGTCCTTGATGTCGAGGTCTTTCTGCGAGTAGTCGAAGCCGTCGAGGTTGGCGTAGAGGGCGAAGAACGAGTAGGTGTTGTAGAGGGTGCCGAACAGTTTGCGGCGCACCTCGTCGACACCTTCAACGTCGAACTTCAGGTTGTCCCAGGGTTGCGAGTTGGTGATCATATACCAGCGGGTAGCGTCGGGACCGTATTTGCCGAGGGTCTCGAAGGGGTCGACGGCGTTGCCCAGTCGTTTCGACATCTTGTTGCCGTTCTTGTCGAGCACGAGGCCGTTGGAGATGACGTTCTTGAAGGCCACCGAGTCGAAGCACATGGTGGCGATTGCATGCAGCGTGTAGAACCATCCGCGGGTTTGGTCGACACCTTCGGCGATGAAGTCGGCAGGGAACTCGGTGGCTTTCAGCTCTTCGCCCATATAGTGGATCTGGGCGTATGGCATTGCGCCGCTGTCGAACCACACGTCGATCAGGTCGGGCTCGCGGCGCATGGGTTTGCCGCTGTCGCTGACCAGCACCACATTGTCGATATATGGGCGGTGCAGGTCGAAATCCTTGTAGTCGCCGGCATAGGGGTTCTCCTTCATCAAACCGGCGGCGACGGCCTTCTCGATCTCGGCGCTCAGTTCTTTGACGCTGCCGATACACTTCTCCTCGCGGCCGTCCTCGGTGCGCCAGATGGGCAGAGGGGTACCCCAGTAGCGGCTGCGGCTGAGATTCCAGTCCTGGATGTTCTCAAGCCACTTGCCGAAGCGGCCGGTGCCGGTGGATTCGGGCTTCCAGGTGATGGATTCGTTGAGGCTTATCATCCGGTCCCTTACGGCGGTGGCGCGGATGAACCAGCTGTCCAGGGGATAATAGAGGACGGGCTTGTCGGTGCGCCAGCAGTGGGGATATGAGTGGACGTGCTTCTCTATGCGGAACGCCTTTCCGGCGGCCTTGAGCATGACGCAGAGATCTACGTCGAGCGTGGGGGCGTCTGCCGGGAGGGTGTCGTCGTATGCGTTCTTGACGAAGCGGCCGGCCCATTCGGCATAATCGGGGCTGACGCGCTCGGCGACGTAGGCCGGATCGAGGTCTTCAAGGCGGTAGAAACGGCCCTTGAGGTCCACCTGGGCCTGGAGGTCGCCGTTGGAGTCCCTGACCTGCAGGGCGGGAACTCCGGCGGCACGGGCCACTCGGGCGTCGTCTGCGCCGAAGGTGGGCGCGATGTGGACTATGCCGGTGCCCTCTTCGGTGCTCACATAGTCTCCGGGAATGACGCGGAAGGCGCCTTCGTCGGGACGGAACCAGGGGATGAGCTGTTCGTATTCCAGGCCTACCAGTTCGCTGCCCTTGACGGTGCCGGGCAGGACTTCGAATTCAACCTTGGGGCCGAACCAGGCGGGGACGAGGTCTTTGGCGACGATGTATGTCGCGGGGGTGCCGGTATAAGGATTGGCGCTGCGGACCTTGACGTAGTCGATGGAAGGACCGACGCAGAGTGCGGTGTTGGACGGGAGGGTCCAGGGAGTTGTGGTCCAGGCGAGGATGTAGAGGTCTTCCTCTCCCTTGACGCGGAACTGGACGCAGCAGGTGGTATCCTTGACGTCCCGGTAGCAGCCGGGCTGGTTGAGCTCGTGGGTGCTGAGGCCGGTGCCGGCGGCGGGGCTGTAGGGCTGGATGGATTTGCCCTTGTACAGGAGGCCCTTGCCGTAGATGTCCTTCAGGAGGTACCAGAGGGTCTCGATGTAGCGGTTGTCGTAGGTGATGTACGGGTCGTCCATATCGACCCAGTAGCCGAT
>ONYC01000145.1 GCA_900321975.1 uncultured Bacteroidales bacterium | reverse complement strand
GCCCAACTGCCAAAATGTCATCCTTTTGTCACCTTTTTACCTCCAATGTCACCCCTGAACCACTACGGAGCCCCTATGGAGTCCCTTCGGCATTTCAACAATAGTTCTTCAGTAGCTCTTCAGTAGTATTTCAGTGGTCCACTGAAGAACTACTGAAGAACTGCCGAACCGGCTCGGCAGGGGAGTCGATGGGGTATTCATGCGGTTTAGGACGGGTTTAGTAGGGGGTTAGGGCGGGCAGATGGAAGGCGGGGGAAGGAAGCAGGTGTTGATATTTTTTTTGAGGGGCGACACAATAATATGCTTGCGGTGGCGTTAAAGGCTAAAATTATTTAACAATAAAGGTATGAAAAGCATAGCAATACTCACGGGCGGCGGTCCCGCTCCCGGAATGAACACGGTGGTGGCCTCGGTGGCCAAGACTTTCCTTCGCGACGGTTATCGCGTTATCGGTCTTCATGGTGGCTATAGCGCCCTGTTTACCGACACCCCCCGCATGCAGGACCTCGACTTCCTTACCGCTGACGAGATTTTCAATAAAGGCGGCAGTATCCTCAAGATGAGCCGATTCAAACCGACCCCCGAGGATTTCGAGCAGCGCTTCAATCTGAAGTTCTTCACCGAGAACGAGGTCAAGCTGCTGGTTACTGTGGGTGGCGACGACACCGCCTCGACAGCCAACCGTATCGCCAAGTTCCTTGCCGACAAGCACTATCCGATTGCCAATATCCATGTGCCGAAGACAATCGACAACGACCTTCCGTTACCCAACTCGAGCCCCACGTTCGGATATAACAGCGCAAAGGCTCAGGGCTGTGTGCTGGCCACAGCCGTCATGGAGGATGCCCGCACTTCGGAAAACTGGTTTGTGGTCAGCGCGATGGGTCGCTCGGCCGGTCATCTTGCCCTAGGCATCGCCGGCGCCTGCCACTACCCGATGGTTATAATCCCCGAGTTCTTCAACAAGAGCGAAATCACCGTCGACAAGATTATCAATATGGTGATCAGCAGCATTGTGAAGCGCAAACTGATGGGTATCAACTATGGCGCTGCCATGATATCGGAAGGTGTGTTCCACTCGCTCAGCGATGAGGAGATCAAAAACAGCGGTATCCACTTCAGCTATGACGAACATGGTCATCCTGAACTCGGCAAGGTCTCGAAGGCGCATATCTTCAACGACCTTCTCGAACGCAAGGTGAAGCAACTTGGCCTGAAGGTGAAGAGCCGTCCGGTGGAGATTGGCTACGAGGTTCGTTGCCACACTCCAATTGCTTTCGACCTTACCTATTGCTCGCTGATGGGCATGGGTGTCCACACCCTCTTCAACCAGGGGTGCACAGGCTGTATGGTGTATGTCGACCATCAAGGTACGGTCAGCCCGCTCTACCTCAAAGACCTTCAGGATCCCGAAACTGGCAAGATCCCGCCGCGTCTGGTGAATGTCAACTCGAACAAGGTGCAGAGCTATGTGAACGACATCATGGACTATATCACCCCCGCCGACTACGAGGCAGCCAAGAAGTATCTGCCCAACCCCGAGGAGTATGACTTCAAGAAAATACTCAATTGGTAATAATCACAATCTGAACTGCAAGAACTATCTGAAATATCTCTTGGTTCTTGCAGTTCTGGTTGGATTTTCATCACCGCTGTATTCGCAGAGCAAGAAGCAACTGGAGAAGGACAAGGCACGTGTCGAGCAAGAGATAAAGAACCTCAACAGTCAGCTCGGCAAGGCCAAGAAAAACAGTAAGAACAACCAGAAACAGCTGCAGCTGCTGGAGGATAAAATCGCCCAGCGTACCCGACTGATCAACAATCTCGACGGGCAGTTGAACCTGCTCGGCGTGCAGATGACGCAGACGCAGGATAGTATCGCCCTTGTGCGCTCGCAGGTGGATTCCCTCAAGGCAGAATATGCCAAAGTGGTTCGCACACTCTATGGCGAGCGCGGCAACCTAGACAAGTTGGTGCTGCTTCTCGATACGAAGAGCTACAACTATGCCTACCTCCGTACGCGATGGTTCCGTGACTATAGCCGTTACCGCCGTCGCCAGGCCGCCCATATACGCCAGAAGGAAGAAGAACTGACTGACGTTCAATTGGAGCTTGCCAAGCAGCAGCGTGAACAGACAACCCTCCTGGTCCAGCAGAAGCGCCAGAAAGACCAGCTTGCACAGGAGCAAAAGCAGAAACAGAAGTCGCTGAAGGATAGCAAGCAGCAGGAGAAGAACCTGCAGGCTCAAATCGGCAAGAAGGAGAAGCAAAAACGGCAGCTCCAGCAGCAGATACAGAACATTATCAACGAGGAGATAGCCAAAGCCAACCGTGCCAAGAAGGCTGCAGCAGGCAGCAGCGCTTCAAGTCCTGCTCCGAAGTCGGCCGAAGAGGTGGCTCTCACCTCCGACTTTGCCGGCAACAAAGGTCGTCTTCCATGGCCGGTCACCTATACCAAGGTGGCTCGTGAATATGGTCGCTACACACATTCGTCAGGTGGTCAGAATATGAACAACGGCATCGACCTTCTATGCCGTCCTGGAACTTCTGTGCAAGCCGTGTTCGGCGGTACGGTGAGCCGGGTGTTTACTACCCCTGGAGGTACCCGCGGCATCATCATCCGGCATGGCGACTATATGACCGTCTATGCCAACATGGGTTCGGTTGCCGTGAAAGAAGGCGCCAAAGTATCTACCCGCCAGAATATCGGTACCGTATTTACCAACGAGGACGGCACTGCCGAATTCAGCTTCCAGCTTTGGAAAGGCACCTCCTCGCAAAACCCCCGCACATGGCTGAGGTAGTTTTTATTTCCGACGCCCATCTGGGCAGCGGCATCGACAGCCTGAAACGCGAGCAGGAGCTTTGCGTTTTCCTCGACAGCCTCAAAGAGCGATGCTCCAAGTTGTTCCTTCTGGGCGACATTTTCGATTTCTGGTTCACCTATCGCCATCTTGTGCCGCGCGGCCATGTGCGCCTGTTGGGCAAGTTGGCAGAGTTGGCCGACAGTGGTGTGGAACTGCATTTTTTCATTGGCAACCACGATATGTGGCTCTTTGACTATCTGGAGAAGGAAATGGGTGCTGTGATGCACAATGATCCCGAGGTGATGGAGATAGGTGGGCGGAGGTTCCTCATTGGACATGGTGACGGGCAAGGGCACCTTGACAAGAACTACGACTTCTTGCGGCGTGTCTTCCGAAGTCGTCTGAATCAACGCCTTTTCGCGCTGCTTCCGGCTTCACTGACATTCCCCATTGCACGCCGTTGGAGCGATACAAACAAGGACAAGCATGCCCGTCAGGACACGCTCCACTATCTCGGCGACGACCGTGAAGGCATCGTCGTCTATTGCAGGCAGCGCCTCGAGAAAGAGCATTTCGACTACTGTGTCTTCGGCCACCGACACACTCCGCTGGTCATGCAACTGGCGGAGAGGTGCACCTATGTCAACACCGGCGACTGGCTCTTCAACCGAAACTATGCCGTTTTCAATCCCACCGACAACACCCTCAAGTTGTATGACCTTCAGAAAGGCGAGATTACTGGATGTTG
>ONYC01000147.1 GCA_900321975.1 uncultured Bacteroidales bacterium | reverse complement strand
GACCTCTACACCTCGTCGTTCTACCCTTTCGAGACGCAGGAGGAATACTGGGCATATTGGGCCAAGCATATCTGGTTCAGCCGCTACCGCACTGGGGCTACCGGGTTGTACAAGATGCTGCTACGGCGCTTCCCCGAGGCATTTGTGGTGACGACCAACGTCGACGGTCAGTTCGAGATGGCGGGCTTCCCCGTGGAGCGTATCTTCGCCACACAGGGCGACTACCGATGGTTCCAGCCGGCGTCGGGGACACCGAAGACATTGATTGACAACCGCGACTGGGTGATGAATGTGCTGCCGCTCATTGAGGATTGCCGCATCCCCACAGAGATGATTCCCACCATGCCCGACGGTAGCCCTGCCGCCATGAACCTGCGTGTCGACGATACCTTCGTTGAAGACTTTCGCTGGCACCAGCAGGCGCGACGCTACACCGATTTTGTCCAAAAAGCCTCGCAAGGCAATCTGCTTTTGCTCGAGTTTGGCATCGGCTACAACACTCCTGGTATCATCCGTCTCCCCTTCGAACAGATGGCACAGCGCTTTCCCCACACCACCCTCGTCCGCTTCAACCGCGACAATCCGGAGCCATACATCGAAAACCTCCCCCGCTTCGCCGCCTTCACCGAGGACATTGCCACCATCATCAGTACATTGTAAGCATCTCATGGTGAGGCCAACAAACTGATTTAGGTTGGCTTAGTTATTTTTTTCTTGTATATGGCAATTTTTTCAGAGGCCATACGTTAGTGGTATGGTATGTTTTTAAAACGGTTGATATTCGTAATGCTTGCGGTGACAGGGCTGCTGCTGCCGACAAGGGTATCGGCGGCTGAAGTTGTGCCGACTTGCACGTTGGAGAGTGTCGACCAGAACAACGACTACCCGCAATGGAGCGACCTCGGTATGGAGCATATCCTGGCCGGCGGCGGGCAGTCAAACATCACCCCACCGTCACCTGTACGTCTCTCCAGCCAAGGCCGCAGAGTTGCGGGTGGCAACAGCCATTCGGCTGGCGTCGGCATTGAGGCTGCGCCAGCATGTGCCGGCCACCGTGACTGTGTGCCGCACGCCGTTCGGCTCCGTACCTCGTGGACGAAGGGGTATCTCTACGTCATAGAGTGTCTCAGGCTCTGATTTGTTCCATTTTCGCGTTTTAGGCTGTAGCATCCTTGGCTGCGGCCTTGTCTGTTTTTCGTCGTGGAAACACCACGGCATTATGTCATTTAATATGAAATCGAAATGGAATATATCCGAAAATCAATTTATTCCCGGCCAGAGATACGCCGCACGTTGCTGCCGCTTTGGTCGGCTTGGTCGCTGACGGCGGTCGGCGCCGCTTGCGGTGCGGCAATGTTTATGAATAAAGGTGCTTCCGAGGGGGTATCGTCGCTGTTTCTCGGCGGGGTTATCGTTGGGGCATGTGGACTTCTGACGGTCCTATGTTATTGGGCGGTCGGCGACAGTCGCCGTCCTTACAGCAAAGAGTTGCACGCCGTGTTGGAACCCACCTATGCCTACTATCCGCTAACGTCGGAGACACAATTGGTGGCAGCATTGGAGGCCCACGACGAGGCGGCGCTTGAAGCCCTCAAGCGGCAACCTAAGCCCGAGTTGGCACTGGTGCGCTATAGCGACCGCGACGAGCGTATCTTTTATTCGCAACTCACACGTGTCGAAGGGAAGCGTTACATTCCACTCACAGAAATAATTGTCAATAAAGTAAAATAACACAAAGATGAAAACAATAGAACAATATATTGATACCGAAATGTCTGGTAAAATCGCCCGAAAGAGAAATTCACCGTTGTTTGCGCTATTAGTGCTGGCTATTGGAATAGGGATGCTGGTTTTATTACGCACTGTCAAAATGGAAGATAGTTTATCGGCCACCTGCCTGACCCTTGGGCTCATCTGCGCAGCCCTTGGCCTTATCCTTACAGCCATGAGCCTTTCAGGTGCTATGACTCACTTTGTATATCTGCCAACCCACAGCCGTATGCGTGAGAAGAAGGTGTACATCAGCGGCGACGACTACAAGGACATCGTCGATGCCGTCAACAACGGAAATCTCCAGTCATTGGTCACAATGCGCCCTGTTGTCAGTTCCAACTCTGCAATACGTATCCTTGCCAGTCGTGATGGTGAATGTATACTCGTTCAAGCCATCCGGGACCAGAGTGGCCACTTTGAGCCGGAGACCGAGGTGCGCATTCTCGCAGGCCCGTCGGCAGCAGGTCTTGTTCACTTGATGGAATAAAGTGTTATGCAGAATGTGTGAATGTGTTAATGCGTTAGTGAGGTCGTGCGACTAACCCTAACGCATTAACACATTCACGCATTCTTTATCGCTTGTCCAGCACGCCGTACTTGATCCACTCGTACTGCGGGTAGTGGCCTTTGACGGCTTTGCGCATTACGAGCATCTGTGCCTTAAGGTCGGCAATCAAATCCATGTTCTCGTGCGCCTTTTTGTTGGCCTGCCGACGCAGTTCATCCACTTCGGCATCCTTCTGCCGCAAGGCCTTGGCAGCTTCTTCAAGGCGATTGAGGGCATCGGTGGTAATGCCGATTGCTTCCACCTCTTTTGGGTGTTTCCGCAGACCGGCCACGAGCACATCTGCCTTGTCGATTTCGTTCAAGTTTGTTACTGACATAATAATTTTTTTTTGTGATTGATTATAGGTGTTTTAATCTGTAGCGGCAATCTCGTCTTCGCGGATGATTACATCTGCAATGGCCTCGGTCTCGTCTGACGGTTTGACGGTCCTGCTGATGTTCTGTTCGTTTCGCTGTGATATGTTGCTGGCGAAAAGATGGCGGATGACAAACCTTACAAACGGCTGAACAAAAAACATCTGCGAGAAATAGGCAAACGGCAAGTTGTAACATATCAGGCGGAACCAACGGCACAAGAAGTCGATGACGTCAAACCCTTTATAGTAAGGGTAATAAAAGAAGTCGGCTAGCAGGCTCATCGATGGACACATAAGGCAAACGGTGGCCGTGATGATGGCCGACTCGAAAATCATCGGGTGGTTGCAGCGTGGGTCAAACTTGCGGCTGGCAAGCCGGAAAGCCAGAGGGCTGCCCATCGCCACCGCAAGCACAAAGGCGCAAACTGTCTCGATGAGAATCATCAGCCATATAGGCAGATAAGTGCCAAACATATAGACCCCGCCTTGACTGTCGAGTGCCTGCAGGACCGATGTAGTTCCAGTTGCCTGCATTAAGCTGTCGCCCTCGATAACATACAGGCTATAAAATACAAACAGGTGAACGGTAATGAATACCGTAATTAGAGCATAGACTAAATGCTGAGTTCGATTTTTTGACATGGGATTAATTTATTTAAAGGGGAAAATATATTTATTTTGTCGGTCGTGCGCATAATTGCCTTCAAGGAAAGGCGGCTTTCCTGTACTGTGACAGTTGTTGAAAAAAAGTCGCCAGTAGGGCGACAAGAATGGTTGTTTTCTTGCGTATCATACCCTGTGTGTTGGTTAAAAATCAGGTCAATTATCAGCGTTTATCTGGAACCTCTAACTGACCCCATTTCAGAGTATTATACGTCTCGGTAGATTATACGATAAACTTATGCAAAGATACTGTTTTTTTCGGAATCAGAAAAAAATTGTACTTTTGTTGTCGAAAAGTATACTCATACAATCAATGAATTATACGCGTTGAGATATTGTGTATGACCGAAACGGAACAATACAGACATCTTGTGGCACTTACCAGAAGCAAAGACCGCTGGGAGGAGAGCATCCCCTGTGTCGCGTCGTTGCTAGATTCCGAGTCGACAAAGGTCAAGGCAAAGGCACTCTGGCTGCTGGGTGAGATGGGATTGGTTTACCCGTCGGCTATTCCAGACAGCATTCCTGCAATAATCACGTTTCTTGACAGCAAGGAGCCACTACTCCGTGAACGTGCCATAAACGCTCTCGGACGAATTGGCAGGGGCTGTTACCATACTATTGAGCCTTATTGGCCGAAGTTATTCCGTTTTGCACGCGATGAGGAATCTAAAGTAAGATTGGCATTTATCTGGGCATCGGAGAATATCGCCACCCTTATGCCCGACCCTTATGGAGACTACATGCTGTTGTTTGCCCAGTTGCTGCACGATAGCGACGAAAAGGTAAGGATGGAAGCACCGGAGATGTTCCGCGTACTCGGCAAACGGAGACCTGAGTTTGTGGAACCTTATCTTGATCTGTTGCACAGCATCGCCGAAAACGACAGCAACCGTGTGGTCAGAATCCATTGCCTGGGGGCCATCAAGGCTACAAAGGACACAATTGAATAAATCCACTGATATGAAAAAAACAATACACTATCTTTGCCTGCTCGCTATAGCCTGCTTGACGTTGCAGTCGTGCAACAAAAACAAGGGCGAGGAACCCGTCGCCGCTGTGCCGGCCATCATCTACGACACCGACCTCGGCTCGTCAACAGACGACCTATTCGGTCTCGAGATGCTGTACAACTATCACAATCAGGGGCGCTGTCGTCTGCTGGGCGTGGTAGTCGACCGCATGGGCGAGGATTGCGCCGCTTGTGCCGATGTGATGAACACTTACTTCGGTCATGGAGATTTGCCCATAGGATTGGTGAAGGATGGTATTGAGAATCCCGCGGTGTGGATTGACTATAAAGCATTGCCCACCTATACTCTGGCCGATGGGAGCCCGATGTTCCGGCGGTCGGTTGAGGATTATTCTTCGTTGCCTGACGGATGGCAGCTCTACCGCCGCCTGCTGGCCGCCGAGCCTGACCACTCGGTGAGCATCGTGTCGGTGGGTTTCGTCACCTGTCTGGCGCAATTGCTCGAGTCGGAGGGCGACGAATATTCGCCGCTCAGCGGTGTGGAGCTGGTGCGGCAGAAAGTGAAGTGCCTATACATACAGGGCGGCCGCTTCGGTGAGGCCGACGAGGGTGACTTCAATTTCGCACAAGGTATCGACTTCGCACAAACCTTCTTCCAGCTGTGGCCCTCGGATGTGGACATTGTCTTTTCTCCTATGGAAACGGGGCAACCTGTGGAGTATACCCCTGAGCAGGTAATTGCCGATATCGACTGGACCGACATACACCCCGTCAAGCAGGTGTATCTGACCTGCAATTGCAACACCGGACAGAAGATGTGGGACCCGATGGTGGTCATCAATGCCGTCGAGGGCGACAGCCTCTTCTCCCTCTCCGAGCGCGGCACCGTAACCATCCTGCCTGACGCGGAGACCCCATTCACACCTTCGCCCGACGGCAATTGCCGCTACCAGCTTCCCGGCGACGAGGCTTGGGCCGCCACCATGCTTGAAAAGATACGCACCGTCAACAAGATGCATTAGTCAATGTCACCCTGCTTGCAGACAGCCCTGTATTACCTCCTAGCAGTCAACCTGCTGACCTTTGTCATCTACGGTATCGACAAGTACAAGGCACGCCATAACCGTTGGCGAGTGCGCGAGGCATCGCTTCTGCTCCTTGCCGCCCTCGGCGGCAGCATAGGCGCCCTGCTGGCGATGAGGGTGTTCCGCCACAAGACGCAGCACAAGAAGTTCCGCTACGGTGTGCCCGCCATCTTGCTGGTGCAGTTGGTGATTGCAGCTTTTTTGTACTACCGGTACACCTCGATGGTATAGGTGAAGGTGTATTTTTCTTTCGGTGCCAGACGGTGGATATATTGGCGCGTGGATATGTCGCTGGTGAAGCCCTTGGTGTCGCAGATGCCGCACCAAGGCTCGAGGCATACAAAGGGGCAACCCTCCTTATGCGGTGCCCAGATACCGTATGCTTCGGCCTGAGGACAATCGACCCTAGCACCTCGCGGCCGCCTTTGTCGCATAGCACTGCCTTTGTCACCTGTCCGCCCTCAAACATCAGCGCATCGTGGGCAAAGGTGTCCGCCCCGATGGGCATACCGCTTTTCATCTGCTGCGGTTCCGCCAAAGGCACTCGGTTGCCGTCCTCAAGGCCGTTTACTATTATGGGATTGATGGCTTTTCCCTCGCGGTCGTAATAGTGTATAAATCCGTGTGTAGCGTCACCGGCGTGATACTCGGGCAGCATAAAGCCAGGATGGGCTCCTATCTGGAAGTAAGCATCGTGGCAGTCGAGGTTCTCCACTTTCCAGATCACCTCTACCGTGCTGCCTTTCAACCGATAGCATACCTCTAGTCCTAGTCGGTAAGGATAGCTTTCGCTGAGGTGGCCGGGTATCATACGCAGGCAACCACCGCCAATGACTTCAAATTCGCTGTCGCGTGCGAAGCCGTGCTGCTTCATGGGGTAGGTCTTCCCGTCGGCATGCAGCTCGTTGTTAAAGGGTTTGCCCACGGCGGGGAAGAGTATCGGCGCGTGGCGGTTCCAATAGGTAGGGTCTCCGCTCCACAAATACTCTAGCCCCTCTTTCTTAAGGCTCACCAACTCGGCACCGTGTTCCGCGACCTCGATTGTGATAATATCGTTGCTGAGTTTCATAAGGCTTTCAGTTCGGGTACTATGGCGAAGAATACCAGTGGCTCGGTGGAGCTGGCGTTGATCAAGGAGTGCGAGTGTCCTAAAGGGCAGTAGTGGCATTGGCCGGGAACAAGGCGCTCCTCGCCGTCGTCGTAGAGGCAGCGGGCTTCGCCGCTGAGGATGAAGATAATCTCGCTGTTGGTCTCATGCTTGTGGTAGCCGATGGAGCAACCCACATCAAGCCGTCCGCGCATAATCTTGTTCTGTCCGTCGTTGAAGGTGCGGAACATCGTGTTGCCCTCGCCGCCCTTGAACTGAGGGTTGGCGACTTCCTCAATTTTGTTGAAATCTATTACCATAAGTAATTTCAATTTTCTATTTCCACTGCCGGCCAGCCGTAGTCCTGATAGTAGTGGACGTTGAGATTGTTGCGCTCCACGTATTCTTTCAGCTGCTCCTGGCGTACAGCCTCGCGAACCCGATCGCTGGCGTGTACGTTCTCGTAGATGTCGAAATAGTCGCCGAAAATGCGCTTGGCGCTGGCCACATTACCGGCACCGTCCACCGTCTGCTCGAAGCCGGTAACCTTGTATTTGCCGTCTTCTTTGCTCATAGTTATTGCGCCTGCGTGGTTACCGCCCGAGACGCACTTCAGCGTGTCGCCAACAACATTGTACCACATCACCCAGAAGTCGCCCATAAAGAGCCCGTCCTCCTCGTGAATCATCATCAGCGTCGGGATGCATAGTTCGCCCTTCTGGTACTGCTCGCCGATCGCGCTCACCAGATAGTCGCTTATGGCCGCCCGTACGGCCTGTTCTTCGCGGTTGATGGCTATGTGGCGGATACAGTCGGCCTTATGCTCGTCGAAGTCGGAGATAAGCCATTTGCCGCCCACTTTCTCCATCGCGAGTTTGTGCTCCTCGATGTCGGACGTCGAGTCGAACGAGCCATCCTCCCATTTCTGGCGCACGCTGATTGTGGCCACAGCATGGTTTTTGTCCAGTTGCTCAACGCCGACCACGTCGAAGTCGGCTATCGTGCCACCGTTGCCGGTAACGAAGTAGTAGAGCCATTCGTGGGTCATTGCCTCGAATTCCGGCAGGTGATTGAACATCGTGTCGAGCACGTTGTAGAAGTCCGCCGTCATATACTCGCGCGACTCCTCCCGCAACTCGTGGTCGGGGATGTACTTGCACAGTTCCGCAGCCCTTTCCTTCAGCTGCGCTTCTTGGTTTCCGCAAGCCGTCATAAGCAGGGCGGCCGCCAACATTAATAGTGTTTTCTTCATGATAGATTGGGTTTAGTGTTTGTTTTTCAATTGTTCGAGTGCCCGGCAGAGCTGGTCGGGACACGAGGTGGGCTTGCCGCCGCAACTGATGCCGTCGAGTTTACTGATTACGTCGTCTATCTTTTGCCCCTTCACTAATCGGCAGATGCCTTGCAGATTTCCGTCGCAGCCGCCAAGGAACGCCACCTGCTGTATGACGTCGTTGTCGTCGGCCGTCACGTCGATAAGCACCGAGCAGGTGCCTTGTGTTTGATATTGTATGTGTTTCATAATCTTAACCCTTATTTGGGCAACATCTTACATATCCTGTCATCCTTGATAATCTTCGGTACCGCCTTCCCTGCCAGCACCAGCACTTTCTTCCCGTTGCGGTAGATATGCAGCTGGCGCGAGCGCACCACCGCCGTCAGCTCCGCATCCTCCTGCATCGCCAGCCAGAGGCGGTGGTATTCGCCGTCTTCGTCGAACAGCTTCCGCTGCAGGTGCGAGCACATATT
>ONYC01000148.1 GCA_900321975.1 uncultured Bacteroidales bacterium | reverse complement strand
TTACTATTGGATTCTCAACTATGGGCATATTGAAATCTTTTTTCAATGCGATCCACCCGGCGGAGTCGGTGGCCTGGAGGAGGGTGACGTCGATGGAGAGGGTGTCGTTGACTTGGTAGCCGCGGAGGAAGGTGGCCTCGATGCCGTCGGCATGGGCATAATGGCGGTAGAGGGCGCTGCACTCCTCCCACGGCACGGTGCGGGGCCAGTGCCGGTAGGCAATGCCGCCCAGCACCACGATGAGGAATGTCAATATTGTTATTGCCCAACGTCGTGTCATCTCTGTTCAAGTATTTGGGTGATAACCTGTGTGGTATGTTTTATCTGTGCGCTGTTGCAGGGGCGTGCATAGGCTGCGGTTGCCCCTGGAGCTAGCAGCAGTCCGACAGCGGTTGCCGCCGCCAGCAGCCCCGCGATGGTGTGGTGCCTGAGGTCTGTCCGGCGTCTGCGACGGCGGTAGCCCTTCGCCAGGTGTTCCTGAAGCATTCGCTCGGCGTCGGTGCGGCTCATGGTTATGCCCTTATTGTTTTCCATATTTTCTATCATATATCTTCCTGAGTTTCTTCTTAATCCGTGTCATTCGCGATTTTATGCCAGCGGTGGTCGTGTTGTGGCGTTTGGCCATCTCGCTGATGGAATATCCTTTCAAGGTGTCGTTCACGATGGTGCGTTCGCCGGACGGCAGTTCGGCGCAGAGGTCGTCGAGTAGTTCGGCCAGCAGGTCTTGCGATGTGTCGTCGCCGGTATTGGCCATCGCTGTTGTTGTCAGGTATCGGTGTTGTCGGTGCCGGAGGTGGCGTATGAGGGTGGTCTGCATCACCCGGTAGAGCCATCGGTTCTGCTGTTGCCGGGTGCTTGTGGGACGCAGCATAGGTAATGCTTCCCACAGTGCGGCGAAGATCTCTTGCATGAGTTCTTGGGCGTCGTAGCTGTCGTCGCTGGCATCGGTGCAGAATTTCACTATGTTACCCTCGAAGTGGGTGATGAACTGCACGTATTGTCGTTCTCTTTCGTCGGGCGGCATTCGTCCTGAAAAATAATTTCTTCTATATAACTAGAGCCAATTTTTTCGAAAAAGTAGCGCAGGGTGCGAAGTTTTTTCACAGACAGGTCTAAGTTGTTGTAATATAACAAAAAGCGAGTTTGAAGCCGATAGGCTTGAACTCGCTTTTTTTATTGGCAATATTTCCGGCTGTGGTCAGACCAGATTCATGCTGTGTTTTATGCTCTCGATCTTGGCGTCGAGGGCGTCGTTGGTCTTGTCGAAGGCTTCTTTGCAGCACAGTTCGCCTTTGACGCCGAAGTAGAACTTGATCTTGGGTTCGGTGCCGCTGGGGCGGACGGTGATTTTGTTGCCCTTGTCGGTGAAGAACTGCAGCACGTTGCTCTTCGGCAGGTCGATGGGGGTAACTTTGCCTGTAGAGAGGTCTTTGCTTTCGTGCAGCTGGTAGTCCTTGATACACACCACTTTCTCGCCGTCGATTTCCTGAGGCGGGTTGCTGCGGTAGTCGCGCATCATCTGCTGGATTTCCTCGGCGCCGCTCTTGCCCTTGCGGACCACGCTGACGAGGCCTTCCTTGTAGAAGCCGTACTGGCGGTAGATGTCCACCAGCACGTCGAAAAAGGTCTTGCCCTGTTCGCATGCCCATGCGGCTATTTCGGCAATCATCGAGCAGGCGGCCACGGCGTCCTTGTCGCGCACGAAGTCGCCGATCATGTAGCCGTAGCTCTCCTCGCCGCCGGCGATGAACTGTTCAACACCTTCGAGTTCTTTGATTTTGGCTCCGATGAATTTGAAGCCGGTAAGCACGTCGTAGACTTTAACTCCTGCACGAACGGCGATATCGGCGGGTAACTCGCTGGTAACGATGGTTTTGACGATATATTCGTTGCCTGTAAGCAGCTGTTTTTCCTGCCATTGGCGGATGATGTAGTAGAGCAGCACGCTCATCGTCTGGTTTCCGTTGAGGAGCATCCATTCGCCGTCGGGGCGCTTCACGGCCACGCCCACGCGGTCAGCGTCGGGGTCGCTGGCGAAGACGATGTCGGCGTCGATTTCCTTGGCCAGGTCGACAGCCATTTTCATGGCGGCCTTCTCCTCGGGGTTGGGCGAGGGGGTGGTTGGGAAGTTGCCGTCGGGCACGGCCTGTGCCTCGACCACGTTCACGTTGGTGAATCCTAACTGCTTCAACATTCTTGGTATCAGCGTGATGCCAGTGCCGTGCAGCGGGGTGTAGACGATTTTGACGTCGTGGTGTTTCTTGATCACCTCGGGATTGAGCGAGTTGCGCTCGATGCGGGCCAGGTAGACCTTGTCCAGCTCTTCGCCGATAATCTCGATGGCGCCCTCGGGGGCGTTCATTTTCACATCGCTCACGCTCTTGATTTTCAGCACCTCGTCGATCACGGCGGTGTCGTGCGGGGCCGTCAGCTGGCAGCCGTCGCTCCAGTAGGCTTTGTAGCCGTTGTACTCCTTGGGGTTGTGGCTGGCGGTAACCATCACGCCGGTGTGGCAGTTGTAGTGGCGCACCGCGAAGCTCAGCTCGGGAGTGGGGCGCATGGAGTCGAAAAGGTACACGTGGAAGCCGTTGGCGGCCAGTACGCGGGCGGTGATTTCGGCAAACTCGCGGCTGTGGTTGCGGCTGTCGTGCGAGACGGCGGCACGCAGGCTCTCGCCTGGATTGCACCCTTTCACATAGTTGGCCAGGCCCTGGGTGGCCATTGCCACCGTGTATTTGTTCATACGGTTGGTGCCCACGCCCATGATGCCGCGCAGGCCGCCGGTGCCGAATTCCAGATGGCGGTAGAAGCTCTCGTTGAGCTCGGTGGGGTTCGAGGCCATATCGAGGATGGCCTGCTTTGTGGCTTCGTCGTAGTCGCCTTCCAGCCAAGCGCGCACATTCTCCTTGGCCGATGCATCGATGTTGAGGGTGTTGATATCCATAAGCTTGAGAATTTTTTATTAGTGGTAACTCAAAAAATGCGTTTTTATTGTCCCAGGGTCAAAATTTCTCTTCTTCCAACCCCATGAAACAGCGTATCTTCACCCTATCCTCTACCTATCAACTACCACCGTTCTTCGATAGTTCTTCGATAGTTCTTCGATCGTTCTTCGATTGTTCT
>ONYC01000177.1 GCA_900321975.1 uncultured Bacteroidales bacterium | reverse complement strand
GCACAATGCTCGCGGTCCCTTCGACCAAGCAAACGCTGGATATCAGCCACCTGGCGGCAGGAAACTATGCCGTCCGCCTCACCACCCCGCATGGCACCGCTGTCCGCAGGCTGCAGGTGAAGTGATGGTTCCTGGTGTGAGCCGCAAGTTTTTTTTAGTGGCTGGCGCCGACAGACACAACATTTGTCTGAACAGCTTTAACTACTTGAATTACCGAACTCAATGAGTCCGGTGTCATATGCGTTTCGCGGTTCAGCAAGGATTTAGTCGAAGAATTTCCAGGTGATACCCCAGTAGAGGCCGAACTTGCGGCCGGGATAGTGGGGCAGGATGAAGTAGGTGGGGTTGCTTTCCCAGAGGGCGTTCAGATGGCCGGCTTTGAGGTAGATGCTGGCCCGCTTGACCTGAATGTTGACGAAGAGATCGCCCCAGATATAGTTGCCGATCATTGTCTCGTCCTGATGGCAGAAGAGTCCGGTGCTGTAGTCGTAGGCCGGAGCGTGGAAGGCGGTGTGGTAGCGCAGGTCGGCACCGGTCTGGAGTGTCAATGCACGTCCGAAGAGGTGCAATTCGGCATATATCGAGTTCTTCGACGCCCAGAGGGGTACCGGCATCTGCTCCTGGTCGGTCGAGTGTTGCAGCAGTTGTTGCATGTCGAAGTGGAACCACCCGGCATGTAGACGCGCGGTGATGGCCGCTTGATAGAGCCAGAGAGGGGTGCTGCCTTCGTGGACGATGAGTGCCGTATCGTACCAGAGGTTGTGGCTCAGGTGAGTGGCACGGGCCATAATGGAGAGCCATTCGCCGCTAGTGAGACCTACCTCGAAACGGTCGGATCGCTGCCGCCGCAGCATGAGATTCTGACGTTGCTCGGCGTCGAGAACCATACGATCGTCGGGAATCCGAAGCTGGTTGGCTGCAGAAAGGAGCAGGACAGTGTTACCGGTCGAATCAAACGGGAGCTCTATTGTCAGAGCCATACGGTGTTCTGGTTCGGTACCTAGGCCGAGTTCACCTTCGAGGCCGATAGTGCCAGGCCCGATGGCTATGTCAATATTTGCGAAGGGATCGAACATGCTATAGTCGTTTGTTTCGGCATAGTTGTCGATACGGGAGGTTACATTTTTGAGAGTGAAACCGGCGGTCAGCTTGACGGGATTCTGCCAACGGTGGTCAGGGTAGGCATCGTTGGTCCAGAAGAATGTGGCGGTGCGTTGAATCCAGAGGGTTGAGTCGAGGAAAGCCCGCTTGCGGCGGTCGTAGTTGAGCTCCATGGCAAGCACTCCGGCGTTGAAGGTTCGGGGGTGGGTGGGATGTATGGTGTCGGTAATCCTGATTGTGTCGACAATGGTGATGGTGTCGGCAATGGTGCGGATGGCGAGGCTGTCGCGATGGCGATACCGGTCGACCTGCTGTACGAGATTATAGCTGGCACGGGCGAAAGCGGCAGTTTCGCGGTGGCGGGTGCCTGAATCGTAGAGCCTTACTGGTATTCCGGCTCGGTTGGATTGAAGTTGGTTGGTGAAGTAGGCGTCGTCGGCGATGCCTCCGTTTTCGTCGATGTTGAAACTCTGCCAGATGATACCGGCGGCGGCCTGCAAACGGCTGTCGGGCGAGAAGTAGTTGGTAGTGGCGTCGAGGTAGTGGTTCTTCACGCCCGAAGAAGTATAGACCCCTTCGGGGCAGATGAGGTTGTAGTCGAAGGCGATGTTCCAACCGGGACGTATATTCTGGGTGTGGGCGATATTGACCTGATAGTCCTTGTCGAGCGACGAATGGTATGCAAGGACGGTGTAAGGCGTCATAGTCTGGTAGAGCCAGATGTTGTCATATCGTTTGGCGTAACCCTCGTTAGGATCTGGCTGCAGGCGTGTGACGAGGCCGTCGGCGAAAGTGGGGAAAACAGCGTAGTGGGGCTGGCCGACACAGCCTTTGCCGAGATAGTAGTTGCCGTTGAGGGCGTCTAGTCGGTCGGCAAGTTGTACTCCGGTAGGGGAGAGCACAGGGTTCCAGAGTTCGTCGATTTTCACCGCCGTGGGCGAGTAGTGGAACATGAACACCTTGCTGCGCAGTACCGAGTCGGGCGTCTCCTTGTGGTAGACCAGTCCGCGTACGGCGTTGGTGTCGCGCTGGGTACTGTCGCCCATACCCAACGGATTGTCTCCGGGGTTGTTGAATCCCGGTTGCGAGGATGTTTGGGATGTAGATCGGTTGTTGCCGGAGAAAGTACCGGTGTTTTCTCGCGAGCGGATTACCTGTCCGCGCAATGTGAGCGGGAATTGGAGCGCCAGGCCGATGAGAATCATCAGCATCGCTTTCCATTTTCCACCCTTCGAGTACATTATGGCTTATTGGTTTTCCTGAAGGAATCGTTCAACATCCATGGCGGCCACGCAGCCTTTGCCGGCTGCGACTATGGCCTGGCGGTAGTTGGGGTCGCACACGTCGCCGGCGGCGAACACACCAGGGATGTTTGTGGCGGCTGATGGGTTCTTTACTTTGATGTATCCCTGTTCATCGAGGTCTACCTGACCATCGAGGAAGTCGGTATTCGGCTTGTGTCCGATTGCCACAAACACGCCGGTAACCTCGCGCTGGCTTTTGGCACCGGTCTTGGTATCCTCGAGCTCGATACCGGTAACACCGTCGAGGTCGGTGCCAAGGATCTGGCTGATGCGGCTGTTCCAGCACATCTCGATTTTGGGGTTGGTGAGCACACGGTGCTGCATTGCCTTCGATGCGCGGAGCTCGTCGCGGCGGTGGACTAGGTATACCTTCGAACAGAGGGTGGAAAGGTAGTTGGCCTCCTCGCAGGCGGTGTCGCCTCCGCCCACTACGGCGACCACCTGATTGCGGTAGAAATAGCCGTCGCAGGTAGCGCATGCCGAGACCCCTTCGCCATAGAAGCGGCGCTCGCTCTCGAGACCGATCCACTTGGCGCTGGCTCCGGTGGCGATGACGACGGTCTCGGCCTCGAACTCGTTGCCGTGGTCGTCGACAGCATGGAACGGACGCTTCTGGAGGTCGATATGCTTGATATAGCCGGTCCTTATATCGCAGCCGAAGCGTTGGGCCTGGCGGCGAAGGTCGTCCATCATGGCGGTGCCGGCAACCCCTTCGGGATAGCCGGGGAAATTCTCGATCTCGGTGGTGATGGTGAGCTGGCCGCCGGGCTGCTCGCCTTCAAAAAGGATGGGTTTGATATCGGCACGGCCAGTGTAGATGCCGGCAGTATAGCCCGCGGGACCTGACCCGATGATGAGGCAACGTGTCTTTTCCATATTGTTTATTGTTTTTTCTGTTTGCGTTTTCGAATACTGAAATAGATGAGAAATGCGGCGCCCACAGCCAGCACCACGGCCTGTTGCGAACCCCAGAGGAGCCATCCGCAGGCGGTGCCGACTTCCAACGGGATGCCGTAGATGTCGAGCGAAAGCTGGACCAGCACCGGGTATACACCGATGCCGCCCTGCGAGAAGGTCATTCCGACGGTGCCGAAAAGATAGGTTACGAAAGCTGCGTCGAATCCCAAGCCGCGAGTCTCGGCAAAAGCTTGGAAGATAATAAGCCCGCCAAGAATATAGAGCAAATAGATGGCCAGGCTGTATACCAGAAAGAGAACGGTGCGGCGGGTGCCGAGGTGGAGAATGCTTTTCACACCGTCGACCATACCGCGTACCATGTCGTCTATTCGTTTGAAGAATGGGATTCCCAACAATCGTGGCCACAAAAGCTTATAGGCCGCGAAGGCAATAAGGAGCAGGGCCACGAGTACTCCGATGATCATGGCCATGTTGGGAAGGTTGTCGTATTTTTCAGAAAGGGTGTTGTAGAGCCAGTCCTTGGCTTGACCGAACATAGCCAGAAGGCCTATGATAATGACCAGACCGAAAGCGAGCACGTCGATGATTCGTTCGGTAACTACGGTGCCGAGGGATTTCTCGACAGGAATACCTTCGCTAGTACGGAGAGTGGCGCAACGCATCACTTCGCCAGCCCTTGGGAAAGCGAGGTTGGCCATATAAGCCACGAGTACCGAGCCGTATGTGTTGCCCAGCGATGGATTGTATCCGATGGGTTGGAAAAGGAGTTGCCACCGGAGAGCACGAAGGAAATGGCTCATCAGGCAGCACAGCATGGCCACGCCCACCCATAGGTAGTCGGCTTCGCGGAACGACTGCCAGATGGCCGCTTTCTGCCCGGGGTCGAGCTTCAAAAGGAACCAATAGATAAAGAAGATGCCTATACCGAGGAAAATGACCAAGCGCAGCACATCCTTAAGGCGGTTCTTCTTGGGAGTGTCGGTCGGGTTCACAGGCGATTGTTCTTGGGGAAGATTACCGTCGGGTGCCAGTTGGCGGCTTCGTCAGGTGTCATTTGTGCATAGGCGGCGATGATGATGAGGCTTCCGACTGGGGCCTTGTGGGCAGCAGCACCGTTGATGCCGATAATTCCCGACCCGCGTTCGCCACGGATGGCATAGGTGGCAAAGCGCTCGCCATTTGTGATATTGTAAATCTCCACCTTCTCGTTCTCGATGATTCCTGAGGCCTCCAGAAGGGCTTCATCAATGGTGATCGAACCGATATAGTCGAGGTCGGCTTCGGTAACCGTTACACGGTGGATTTTCGATTTCAGTACTTCAATCAACATTTTTGTGGTTTAAAAGAAGATGTTGTAGATGAATTTTGTAAGAGGGGTATAGAAGCGGTACACCAGGTAGAATACCATCAGTACTAGTGCCACCTTGACCCATACGTTCTGCTGCTTGCGCTGGAGGGTGCGGTTCACATCGAAGCGTCGTTTTATTCGAATATGACGCTCCTTTGCCTCCTCGACACGCTCGGTGGCAGTGTCGGGCGGTTCGCCGACAAGGCGTTGGGAGTCGGTATTGAACCGAGGAGTGTAGTGGAATTCGGGCATCTCGCGTCGACGGAAGAGGTCGCGCCATGTGAGGTGGCTGCTCTTGTGGTTGCTGAGCTCGTCGAATGTGCGCACACGTCCTTCAAAATATTCCATCTCCTCATCGGATGCTCCCTTTGGATTCTCCTTGTCGAAAGCATACTTCGCCTTTAAAGCCTCCCATCGTTCCTTCTGAGGGTCATAGAAACGGGGTTGGTAGTTGAACCGGCGTGGTTTTGGAATGTAGAACAAAGGCATGTGGATCAGTTTTTGGTTTCAGATACAACAAAGTCCATTGGCACATCGTGTGGCTCGACGGGAATTTCGTCGAATATCTGGAAATCGTAGGCCACGCCGAACTTCGTGGCTTTTGGCGTGGATTTCAGCAGACGGTCATAGAATCCACGTCCGCGTCCCATACGGTTGTTTTTGCGGTCGAAAGCAACTCCGGGAACTACGATAAGGTCAATGGCCTCCATATTAGTCCACTCTTGTCCAGTGGGCTCGCCGATGCCGAACTGCGGACCGGATACCATACATTCGGGACCTGAATATTGCCGGAGGCGCAGGTTGTTGCCGTCCACGCATGGCAAGAGAACAATTTTGTCTTGGTACCAGCGGTTGACGAATTCGTGGGTCTGCACCTCGTCGGCCATCGACCAGTACATCAATACAACCTTAGACGTCTTAAATATGGGAGATTGTTCCACGAGGTGCAATATGTTTTCGCTCCGACGGAGTTTCTCATCCATCGGTACGGCACGCTTCAGGTCGCGTATCTTCTGTCGTATTTCTGTCTTGTTCTGCATTGGTTAGAACGGCAGGTCGTCGTCACCGTTGGAAGGCATCTGCGGTGCTGCTGCGAAATCCTGGGCAGGTGATGCGGGAGCAGCGGGCTGAGCAGGGGTGGAAGGTGTTGCTGCAGGTGTGGCACCCTGAGGTTGGGCCGCCCAGCTGTAACCGGTGGCGGCGGTCGGTGCGGCGGGCATCTGTCCAGGAACGAAAGGCTGCACACGTGAGCAACGCAGGTCGGTGTACCAGCGGTCGTTGAATTCGCGGCTCTCAGGAGTGAATGTTACCTGAACCATCGATCCCATCGGGATATTCTTGACCATTGCCACACGATCCTCGCCGAAAGTGATGAAAGCTGCCTTGCGCGGATACTCGTCGCCTGTCTCTATAACAAAACCACCTTTTATCCAGTGGCCACGCTGTCCTTCGCCCTCAACATCGGGCAAAATCTTGATAAGTCTACCGTTAATTTCCATTGTGTATTTTATTTATTATTTATTATCAATTGTTTGCAACGCCATTGGCGGTATGTTTAATCAAACAAAAATATGAAATTTTCTCCATATGGCAAAATATTTTTATTAACAACTCTCTAATACTTGGATAGTAAGAGATCAATGGTACAAAAAAAGGACCGGCTCGTCAATTGACGAGCCGGTTTTTTTTTTTGATTTTTAATTCTTCAGCCATTGGTCGAACCAGTCGATGAAGTTTCTGTGCCACAGAAGGCTGTTCTGCGGGCGGAGCACCCAGTGTGTCTCATCGGGGAAGTATAGGTAGCGGCTGGGAATATGGCGCATCTGGGCGGCATTATAGGCAGCCATGCCTTCAGAAGCCACAATACGGAAGTCGAACTCTGAGTGGATTACGCAGATGGGGGTATTCCACTTGTCCACGAAGAGGTGAGGCGAGTTGGCATAGCTTTTCTTGATCTGTGGATTGTTCCAGTCCCAGTAGGGGCCGCCAAGATCCCAGTTGTCGAACCACATCTCTTCGGTTTCGAGGTATTGCTGCTCGAAATTGAACATGCCGTTATGTGCAAGGAATGCTTTGAAACGACGGCCTTCATTGTAACCCTTTACGTCGTAGTTGTGGCCGGCAAGCCAGTATATGCTATATCCGCCGAAAGAGGCACCGCATGCACCGATGCGTTCGCGGTCAATCTGCGGAATATTATCGGCTGCCCAATCGGTTGCAGTCATATAGTCCTGCATGCAGAGTCCGCCGTAATCGCCGGAAATCTCCTCGAGCCATTCCATGCCGAATCCGGGGCATCCGCGACGGTTGGGTGCAATGATAAAGTAGCCGGCACCGGACATAACCTCGAAGTTCCAACGGGTGCTCCAGAACTGGCTGACCATATTCTGAGGACCACCTTCGCAGAAGAGCAGGGCCGGGTAGGTCTTGGTGCTGTCGTAATCATATGGATAGATGATCCATGTGAGCATTTCTTGGCCGTCGACAGTCTGGATCCACTCTTCACGGACTTCGCCCATTCGTACCTGAGAGAGGATATCATCGTTAAAAGAACTGATTTTGGTGCCTTCTGCAGCGGTGTCGGTCGTGCTATAGGAGTAGAGGGTAGCAGGATATTGGATGGATACCTGGGTGGCTATGATATTATCGCCATTCACCTGGATGCCGTTAACATCGTGATAGCCATGTGATATCTGACGAATGGCACGAGTTTCGCGGTTGAAGGTGAAGATGTCGTTCATACCGCGATACATTACAACAGCATAGAGTTCTCGGTCGTCATCGCTCCAGTTGATACCGCTTACGCCATAGTCGAAGTCCTCGGTAAGGTCTATCATTTCACCGCTGTCAAGATTCATAACCATAAGGCGAAGTTTGTCGCTCTCGTAGCCGTCACGTTCCATACTCTCCCATGCAATCATATTACCATCGTGGCTGAAGACTGGGTTCTGGTCGTAACCCATGATGCCTTCAGATATGTTGCGGGTCTCTTTGGTCTCAATATTGTAGATGTAAATGTCGCTGTTGGTGCTATGGGCGTAGTCGTAACCAGTTTTTTTGCGGCATGTGTAAGCTATGAGTTTGCTATCAGGGCTGTAGTTATACTGCTCGGTACCACCCCAAGGACGCATTGGGCTTTCGAAGGTGCTGTCAATAATATTAACGACCTTATCCAACTTGGCCTTCCCGTTTTCGAGGGGAGCATAGAATATCTGAGGAATCTCATCAACCCAGTTGTCCCAATGACGGTACATGAGGTCTTCATTTATGCGGCCAGTGGTCTTGTCAAGACCCTCAAAGAGTTTTTCAATATGTCCGGGACGTTTAACTGGGATGGTGCTGATATATACCAATGAATTGTGGTCGGGGGCCAGTTTGAATCCTTCGAAACCACGTTCGCACTCGGCAACCACGGATTCGCGCTTTGTGGTTAGGTTCATTGATAATATCTGGTTGCCACGGCAATACATGATGGTATTGTCGTCAAACCATACAGGGCAAAACTCGCTTTGGGCTGTGGTGGTCAGTCGCTTGGCCTCTCCTCCATTGGATAATATGAGGTAGAGATCGGCGTTGTTCTTGTTTTGCTCCATATCGGTGTACCGGACGGTGTAGAGCACTTGGCTGCCGTCAGGACTGACAGAGTACTCGCTCATCACGCCGAGACTCCACATCACCTCGGGGGTGAAACGACCGTCGGTGACTGTTACTTCGGGTTTCTCAATGGGCTTCTCTTTTTGAGTTTGGCATGCTGTGAGACAAAGCAGCCCAGCAGCCATAAACAATAGTGTTTTCTTCATGTTATTGTAATTTTGATTCTTGATTCTTTAATTCTTCTTTTGTGGTGATTGGAGTTCGGACATCTACACCATAGAAGTTGAATCCAGAATGGCCAGGTTCTACAATATTTATGTATTCGGTGTAGAGGCTTACCGGTTCGAATGTTAGGCAATAGTTAAGGATATCAAAACCACCACGGTTGTGAGCAAACTTTGTATATTCAGGATATAGGGTGATTCCTTCGGCCTTGATAAGGTTGTATCGGTTTAGGGTTCGGCAATCTTCCAGATAAACCTCTGGTATGATATAGATGCCAGAATCAACTGCAGGACGGTGGTCAGGAGTGCGGTCGCGATATTGGAAATATATCTTTACTTTCTCACGATCTACTTCGACTTTCTCAATGCTAACCACCTCGGCATATGGCGAACATGATTCATAATAAGGGTAGTCAATTGTGCGCGGAATTTTTGGCTTGACAGGATCCGGACGACGAGGGTCACCTGGCTTGGCGGGCTTTTCTGCTTTGGGTTCACGTATGCGTTCGCGCTCGAAATCACTGTCAACAGCATAGCATTTCATATCAGAGTTGAAGGAAAATGTTATACCACCCATAGGCGTGCCACTGACATGAGTGGAACGATTCCGCATATTATATTGCCGATAAAGAGGAGCAGCAGAAGAACCGCTGAGCGAAACATTGTTATATGCTACTTTAGTTCCTTCGCGACCATCTGTTATAGTTGCATCGGGTTGCCCGAATTCTCGAACTATATCGTAATAGCTGCGACCCATATAGAGTGCTTCCAAGTCAGGGTCGGCCGAGACGTATCGGTTTCCCCAACAGCCGGTCATAAGCATACAGCTGACAACTGCCAGCAGCCCATATATGGAATGTAGAATAGTATGTTTATATTTCATCTGTCAATAACTACTTAAACAACTTAACACCTTGACGATGCAACATATTGTTATTAATCTTCGGCGTACTTGCCACCAACGAAACGGCCCTCAAGTGTTGTTCCGTCAGGCGAGGTGTATTTGCCCTGTCCTTCAAACTGGTCGTTACGCCACTGGCCTTCATAATGACCACCGTCCTTATAACGGCATACACCTTGGCCTTCGCGCTTGTCGTTGACCCAGTTGCCAGTATATGTAGTGCCGTCCTCGAATGTTATTGTTCCTTGGCCCGTCATATGCCCCATTACGAATGAGCCTTCGTAACGGTCTCCGTTAGCCCACACTTTGACGCCTTGTCCATGAGGTGCGCCGTTGACAAATGGGCCATCATAGCGGGAACCATCCGGCCAGGTAAGATAGCCGGTACCATTGCCCATGGATGTCCAATCACCTTCCATGACGTTTCCATTGGGGAAATGGAAAGTGCCGTGGCCTTTGATATAGTTCTTCTTCCACTGGCCGGTATAAACAACGCCGTTGGACCAGTAGTAGGTTCCTTCGCCTTCTTGGTTGCCTTTTACCCACTGACCATCATAACGGTCCCCGTTGGGCCAAGTCATCAGACCTTTACCATTTATTTTACCTTTGCCGTCACGCTGACCGGTATAGACACGTCCATCGTCGTATGTGGTGGTTTCAACCACTTGGGCAGATACGCCCATGGCGAGCATAATGCCAGTAGCGAGTATTATTGTCTTTTTCATATCTTAGTTATTTTGTTCATATTTATTATTATACCCATTCGCTATCCTCGAAGTGGATTTTCTTGATAAAAATACCAAGCTTGTAGAAACTGAATTGCTTGAGAGATATTCCTGTGCCGCTTACAAAATGCGACTCCATTGGGGAACGCAACATCCGGAACACGTAGTAGACCAATTTGTGCAACCCCAGTCGACGTACTTGTGCATATGTGCGCAGTAATTTTACCGACTGACAGAAGCGCTGGTCCTCCCACATAAAGTTATATATGAACGAGAGATTCTCAACAGCGGTAACTGTTTTGTGGAGAAATTCGGCATTAGTCTCAACCTGACCATTGATAACGGGGTTGTCAATATGTACGATAGGAATTCCGGCCTGCTCAAGACGGTAGCCGAAGAGGGTGTCCTCATGGCCGTATTTCGATATTCGCTTGTCGAACTTTATCTGTTCAAGAACATCGCGACGGATAAGGAAGTTGTTGGTCATAAATGACTGGTAGGGATGTTTGCGACGCTCTTCGGCGTTACGGCTCTCTATCTGCGTCCCATAGAGATAGCGTAGGCGGTGTTCCTGGTCGTTGCCGCGTTCGTCGTAAATGCGTCCACCAACTACCACCTGCGGATTTGAGCCGATAGCATTTGAATATTTGCGTAGGAACTTGTCGTCTTCCACCAGCGAATCGTCGTCCAAGAAAAGCAGATACTCTCCTGTGGCATATTTAAGGAAGAGGTTCCTTATCTTTGATTTCCCTACGTTCTCTGCCAACTTGATATACTGACCTACTTCGGTGAGCCCTTTGTTCTGACTGAGATAGTATCCCGACGAATGGTCGTCGATGCAGATTATCTCGACATCTACTTTTGAACTTTTAGCCTGATTTGAGAGGCGCCGCGCCAGCGGGTAGGCGTAAAAGTTATGTATGGGTATGCAAATTGATATCATATTGCTAGTTCTAAATTATCGTATGCAAGTTGAATGTTAGGAGGTAGCGTGGAGCAAACATTTCTATGAAGCCCCATTTCGTGGCTAATGTGGGTGAGGAACGTCCTGTGTGGATTCACCTGATGGACAATCTCAATGGCTTCTGGCAAGGAATAATGAGAAAAATGTTTTTCTTGTCTTAATGCATTGAGCACCAAAGTGTCTATGCCATGAAGTTTGTCCAGCTCTTGCGGAGCGATATAATTAGCGTCAGTGATGTATGCTACCGGGCCGACACGGAATCCCAGAATAGGCAGGTCCTTGTGCATCGCCCGAATAGGAATTACCTCAATATTATCGGCAATAAAGAAAGGCGTTGAGCCGTCGACCGTGTGGAGATTCGCTTCCGGCAACCCTGGATATTGATGCACTGCGAATATATAGTGGTAGTCGCGCTCGATGGCCACGCGTGCCTCTTGATTCAGGTATATCTCCATCTTGCGGTGCTGCACGTAGTTGAAGGATCGGATATCGTCCAACCCTCCCACATGGTCGCGGTGAGCGTGTGTGATAAGTATAGCATCCAGGTGATCTACCTTGTGGCGCAACATTTGCTGTCTGAAATCGGGACCGATGTCGAATAGAATATTGTGTCCGCTGTCGGTGGTGAGCAAGGCAGACGTACGCAAGCGGCAATCGTGCACGTCATTTGACGTGCACACATCGCAGTGGCATGCAATTACTGGAACGCCCTGCGAGGTACCGGTGCCGAGGAAGGTGAGCTTCATCCGTTTTCCTTGCTTGTCAGCTTGAAGCCGACACCATGCACATTGACAATCTCAACCGTCGGGTCGGCCTTTAAGTATTTGCGCAGTTTGGTAATATAGACATCCATAGAGCGGGCGGCAAAGTAGCTGTCGTCCTTCCATATTTTCTGCAAGGTGGTATTGCGGTCGACCAGCTGGCCAAAGTTGATGGCAAATATACGTAGCAGGTCACATTCCTTGGCCGTCAGGCGCTGCACGTCGTCGCCATAGGTGAGAGTCTGGTGGACATAGTCGAACTCGAAGCCGCCGAATCTGAACACATTCTTGTCGGGCCTTTCCTCGTTGAACGAGCGGCGCATTGTGGCACCGAGCCGGGCAAGAAGCTCCTCCATACTGAAGGGTTTTGTAATATAATCGTCGGCACCGACTTCAAAACCTTTTAGTTTGTCTGCCTCGAGATTTTTGGCTGTGAGGAAAATGATAGGCACCTTCTTGTCTAACCGGCGTATTTCCTTGGCCACAGCAAAACCGTCTTTCAGTGGCATCATGACATCGAGGATGCATGCGTCGACATCTTCGTCATCGAACAGGCGCATGGCTTCATCACCGTCTTTTGCCCATACTACAGTGTAACCTTTCTGTGTGAGGTAGGCTTTGAGGATGGTTCCCAGATTGGGATCGTCTTCTGCTACCAATAGTTTGATACCGAGGTTCATAATACTAATAATTAATATTATTCAACAATCGTTATTTTCTCAATCAAATCGCCGGGACGGATAGCATCGATCACAGGCCAGTCTTGCTCTTCGACGCGCCCGAAGCATGTGTGTACGCCGTCGAGGTGCTGGGTGTTCTCGCGGTTATGGCAGATGAAGAATTGGCTGCCACCGGTATCTTTGCCGGCATGAGCCATACTGAGCACTCCACGGTCGTGGTACTGCCGCTCGGCATTGGTTTCACACTTGATGGTCCATCCAGGACCACCCATGCCCACGCGGGGGTCGCCGACGTTGCGGCTGTAGGGACATCCCCCCTGAATGACGAAACCGGGAATCACACGGTGGAAACGCAATCCGTCATAGAAACCGCTCTTGGCCAGTTTCACAAAGTTGTCGACGGTGTTCTTCACCTCCTTGTCATAAAGGTCGACGTGCATCGTCCCTTTTGCGGTTCTTATTTCAGCTTTCATATTTTATCCTTATTAGGCTCAGTTGTTTAGCTGGTTTGATTTAACGTAAAAACTACATAATAGGTACAACAATAACACAAAAACTTGTGTTTTATTGTACAAATGTTAAAATTTTTTTGTTAATTACTCGCCAGCGGTCTTGAGAACCGATTGGATATAACCCTCGCGCCAGCGACCCTGGGCGGCGAAAATCTCGTCGATTGGGCGGTTCAGGCTCTCAACCAACAGGTGGGTATTGTCCTGATGCTCCATTTTCTCGAGGGCGTCGGAGATATTGTTCCAATCATGTCCTGCGTATAGCAGCGGAATGAAATCAGAGAGGTCGAAATTGCGCAGCACCATATTGTCGATGCCGTCGGTCTCGATACGGCTGTGAGCGCGTGCCAGTTTGATCTCGCCAACCTCTTGCAGAACCTGTATGTATTTCTCGTAGAGCACATATTCATTCAGAAGGAAGGCTACAATCTCGTCGCTCAATTCCTGCCACATTCTCACCGGAAGAGGACGGGCAACGAACCTGCCGAGCATGAAACTGCCGGCAGTAAGTCCGGAGAGCGATTGTTTGCGACATTCGGGGAATACGCGGCGGAAGAAGTCAATCTTGCTGTCGGTGGTGAGAAGGTTGAACAGGCGGCTCTGGTCGTTATGATCGCCCATACGGCTTTGCAACACACCGTGCACAT
>ONYC01000150.1 GCA_900321975.1 uncultured Bacteroidales bacterium | reverse complement strand
GGTATACCGTATGTAGTTCCATTTTTATTTGAAAAAATATTTTGCCATTTTAGAAAAAGGTAGTACTTTTGTATTTTGAAATATTACGACGACACACATATGCGCATACTCCTCATCACACCTCCGCTCACGCAACTCAACACACCCTATCCTGCAACGGCCTACCTTAAGGGGTACTACAAGGCTCATGGGCATGAGGTGCGTCAGGTTGACCTCGGAATCGAGGTTGTCGACCGAGTGCTCTCGTACGATTTCCTCAAAGAGATTGGGCTTGAAGAGCAGGCGCGTTTGACTGAACCCGTCAAGCGGTTTCTCCGCGGACAGGACGACACTCTTGGTCCTCGCATCGCCAACCGAAGCCTTTTGCCTGAAGGCAAACGCTTCGAGCAACTAGACGAGGACAACCTCGAATGGTCGTTCGGAGTGAGCGGCACTACCGACAAAGCTTTTCATCTGGCAACACTTTTCATCGAGGATATCGCCGACCACATACGCGAGAAAATCGACCCGCATTTCGATTTGGTGCGTTATGCGGAATACCTCAGTAACGATGCGCCAACGTTCGACCCACTCTACGCCGAGTTGCAGCAAGCGCCCTCCCCTATCGACCGCATAATGCTGGATCTTCTGAGTGCAGAATTCGGTAATTACGACCGCGTTTGCATTTCTGTTCCGTTCCCCGGATGTCTCTACGGCGCGTTGCGTTGCGGACAATGGCTCAAAGCCAACACACAGGCGACTATCGAGATCGGCGGAGGATTCCCGAATACCGAATGGCGACAATTGAACGACCCGCGCATCTATGAATTCTGCGACGAAGTGGCTATCGACGGCTGCAAGGACGGCGACCAATATTGTCCGGATTTCAGCGACCTGCCGCTCGACAAATACCTCTCACTCACAGAGATGACCAACCCGATGCATCGACTTTGGAGCATGGGGCGTTGGAACAAGATGGTAATGGCTCACGGATGTTACTGGCACCGATGTGCATTCTGCGACACAACGCTCGACTATATTGGCCGATACCGAGCACCCGAAGCCGCCACAGTTGTCGACCATATGGAAAGCATCATCGCACAAACCGGACGAACCGGATTCCATTTCGTCGACGAAGCCCTTCCCCCGAAACTTCTCGGCGAAGTGGCCGAAGAGATACTCCGACGAGGCCTGGCTGTAAGCTTCTGGGGCAATATCCGGTTCGAAAAAGCCTATACCGCAGAACTTTGCGACCGGTTGGCAGAAGCCGGAATGGTGGCCGTTAGCGGAGGGTTGGAGGTCGCTTCCGACCGACTTTTGAAACTGATAGACAAAGGGGTAACAATCCAACAAACCGTCGATGCGTGCCGCAATTTGCGCAACGCCGGCATAATGGTTCACACCTATCTGATGTACGGATTCCCCACCGAAACCCTTCAGGAAACCATTGATGCGCTGGAAACCGTCCGGCGGATGTTCGACGAAGGTATCGTGCAAAGTGCCTTCTGGCACAGATACGCAATGACTTGTCATAGTCCCAGCGGGCTCAACCCGGAACAATACGGCGCCCGCCGCACAAATATGGAGCCCAACCCGTTCTGCAACAACGAGGTGGATTGGGAACCCAAGTTCGACTACGACATCGATGCGGTAGGCGCCGCACTTCGAATGGCCACCTTCAACTATATGAACGGATTAGGGCTCGACCAGCCGCTTCGCAACTGGTTCCCGATACCCGTTCCCCGTCCTACGTCCTACAAACAACGCGACAACAAGCATCAAAGGTGAGAGTTAAAAGGGTGTTAGGACGGACTTAGGACGGACTTAGGACGGACTTAATACGGACTTAATGGGATGATGTGAACTAAAAAAAGTTGGAATATATGCAATAAAGGTGGCGACATCGCGTTATTGTAAATATATTACACGCAACGCGCAATAAAGTAAATATTGATATATAACAAGATATGAAGAAGATTGTACTTATAGCGGCAATGGTTTTGCTGGCGGTTAGCGGAACGGCGCAACAGGTTGCCTCGCGGGCAAAAGCCATGCGCATGATGAGTTTCAGCCGTCCTGAGTACCAAATCAAGGACATAAAAGTCTATGCCGACACCATGACGGTCTACTCGTTGGCCAACTACGTTATCTACCCCTTCGGCGAATGGGAGTCGGTCGAACAATATATCACCGACAACCAGCTTTCATGGTACCGCGACATCGGATACAAGAATTACTTCGACTCGATGGAGGTAAGCGTGAACCGTATGAGCCGCGTGGACGGAAGCTATATCGACATGTACTATTCGATATGGACCAAAAAGGTTGAGCTTCTGAGCGGTTACATCCTCGACAAGGAGGTTACGCTTGCCAACGGCATCCATACCGGCATGACCAAAGACGAGGTGATGAACGTCTTCTTCAAGCGCTATCCCAAGTCGTATACGGCCGACGTGCTGGTGCTCAAGGTGATAAGCGGCGCCGGCGAGGTGGCCGAGATTTACACCTTCAAGGGGACCAAGCTGCGCCATATCAAAATCGAGACGGCGTACAAGTACTATTGATGAAACGCACGGCGCTATTCTTCGGGTCGTTCAACCCAATCCACGTGGGGCATCTGATTATTGCCAACAGGATGCTCCAGGAGGATGACGTCGACGAGGTCTGGCTTGTGGTAAGCCCCCAGAACCCGTTGAAAGAACGCAACACCCTGCTGGCCGACCATCATCGGCTGGCAATGGCCCGGAGGGCTGTGGACGACAACTACCGCCTGCGGGTATGCGACATCGAGATGAGCCTGCCGATACCGAGTTACACGGTGGTAACACTCGCCGCCCTCGGCGAGAAATATCCCGACCGCGAATTCTGCCTGATAATGGGAAGCGACAACCTGCAGACCTTCGAGCGCTGGCGCAACTACGAGTACATCCTGGAGAACTACCGCCTGCTGGTATACCCCCGCCCCGGTTCGGAACGCTGCCGGCTGGCATCGCATCCGCACGTGAAGATGGTCAACGTGCCGATGATGGACATCTCGAGCAGCTATATCCGCGACATGATCGGACGCAAAAAGGATGTGCGCTACCTGCTCACCGAGCCTGTCTACCAATACCTGACCGAGATGCACTTCTACGAATGAAACTGGAAAAAGAGAAATAAATAAAACAACGGCAATATGAAAAAAGCTGTCAAAATAATTCTCTGGGTGGTCGGCATACTGCTGGCCCTCGTTCTTTTGGTATCGCTGCTGGCTGGTCCCATTGCCAAGGGCGTTGTGAACAACAACGGCGAGAAAATCATCGGCCGCCATGCGCACCTCGACCATGCCGGCGTGAACCTCTTCAACGGGCATATCAACCTGCGCGGACTCGAGGTCTACGAAGCCGACGGCACCACGCCGTTCGCCGGGTTCGACACCCTCGATGTGCGCGCACACCTGCTTAAACTGATCGGCAAGACCGTCGATATCCGCAGCATCGTGCTGGCAGGACTGGACGTGAACGTTCTGCAGGACGGCCAGCAGTTCAACTTCACCTCCATCATCGACCATTTCAAAAGCGACGAGGAGAAAGAAAAAGACACAACCCCGAGCGACTGGGTGATACGCCTTGGCGATATCAAGCTGAGCCATGCACACGCTTCGTACCACGACCTGGGGCGCGACAAGGAGTGGCGCATCGCCGATATGAACCTGAGGGTTCCCGGTTTTGTGATCGGCGGCGACGAAAACACCAGCGCAGGCCTGAACCTAGAGCTCGAAGACGGCGGGCGATTGAACCTCAACACCGACTATGACGCCGCAAGCAACGATTATGTGGCCAACATTCACCTGACTGGATTCGACCTGCGCAACATCAAAGAATACCTCGAGGACAACCTGCAGGTGAAAGATATCGCCGGATCCATCGACGCCGCCATCAAGGCTTCGGGCAATATCAGCGAACTGATGCAGAGCCATCTGAGCGGCAACGTAACCGTTGGCGGAGTGAACGTAACCGACATCGAAGGTGCTACCATAGCGGCGCTGGAACGCCTCTCGGTCGACATCACTGACATCAATATCGACGCCAACCGCTTTGCCTTCGGCAACATCGCCCTCGACGGCCTTGTGGCAAACTACGAGCAATGGGACGACGGCAACACAGTGAGTCGCCTGATGAAGCCCTCCAAAACCAAGCCCGAACAGCAAAAAGAGACTGCCGAGAACGAAACTCCAGCCCCGCAGAAGCGACCCTCCATGCAGCTGAAGGTCGACAACCTGAAGGTGAGCGGTTGCACGCTGACCTATGCCGACCATACCCTCCCCTACGACTTCATCTTCCCCATCACCGCCCTCGGTATCGAAGCCTCCAACATAAGCACCGCCGGCACCAACAACGCACGTATGCGTGCCACACTTCCCGGCGGTGGCTCTCTGGCTGCGCGCTGGCAGGGAAGCATAAGCAATTGGAAGAGCTTCCAAGACCTGGGCCTGAGCATCAAGGGCCTGGATATGAAGCAACTCAGCCCACTGATACTGGCTTATACCGGCTATCCGATGGACGACGGCGTATTCGGCCTCAGCACCAAGTTGGCAATCAACGATTCGCAACTTGAGAACGACAATAAAATCGACATCTACAAGGCCACCGTCGGCAATCGCCGCAAGGACATAGAACCCCGACAGAAGATCCCCCTCAAGGCGGCTCTCTATGTGCTCAAGGACAAAGACGACAAAATACTTATCGACATGCCGGTGAAAGGCAACGTGTCCGACCCCGAGTTCAACTATATGAAGGTGGTATGGAAGACGTTGGGCAACCTGCTGGTGAAGGTGGCAACCTCGCCGGCACGTGCCATTGCCGGAGCCATGGGGTTTGAGGACGGCGCCCTCGACTTCATTGCCGTCGAGCCCGACCAGCGCAGCCTCACCTCGGAGCAGTACCACACCCTCGCGGCTTTGGCCCAGGTGGCAAACTCCGACTCGCTGATAACGCTCAACCTCGAACTTCACACATCCGACACCTCACATGCCGCACGGCTCAACAAGCACGTGCGCGAATACCTGAAAGAACAGGGTGTGAGCGAAAAACGGATGACGGTAGCCACAGGTGCGGCACCCGGCGAAGGCGAACCCAACGGATACAGCGTAACATCCGAACTGAAAATGGAAGACTAAACAACTATGGCAGACGATATTTTCACTCCTCAAACCAACGCAGCTGACTATAACGACGACTCCATCGTCCACCTCGAAGACATGGAACATATCCGGCTTCGTCCGGGTATGTATATCGGCAAACTTGGCGACGGCTCAAGCCACGACGACGGCATATATGTGCTTATCAAGGAAGTGATCGACAACTCAATTGATGAATTCACATCTGGATTTGGCAAGAAAATCGAAGTGAAGATCAACTTCGTCGAGCGCCGTGTGAGTATCCGTGACTATGGACGCGGCATACCTCTGGGCAAACTGGTCGAGGCCGTGAGCAAACTGAACACCGGTGCAAAATACGACAGCAAAGTGTTCCAGAAGTCGGTGGGTCTGAACGGCGTCGGTACCAAGGCGGTAAACGCACTGAGCAGCTATTTCCGAGTGCAGAGCTTCCGTGACGGCAAGACCCGCTGGGCAGAATTCGCCGACGGAAAACTGACCTCCGACAGCGGCATCACCACCGACACCCATACCGAAAGCGGCACCCTGGTGGAATTTGTTCCCGACAGCAAGCTGTTCGGCAACTACCATTTCATCAGCGAATATGTCGAGAAGCGCATTTGGAACTACGCCTACCTCAACCGCGGGCTTACGATGTACTATAACGACCGCCGCTACTACTCGAAGAATGGCTTGCTCGACCTGCTGGAAAACAACCTGCAGAGCGAACCCCTCTACCCTATCATCCATATCAAGGAAGGAGACTTCGAAGCGGCATTCACCCACATCCAAGGGCAGAGCAACGACTATTACTATTCGTTCGTCAATGGCCAACATACAACCGAAGGCGGCACCCACCAGAGCGCCTTCCGCGAGGCTTACGCCCGTGTGGTGAAGGATTTCATAAAGAAAGACTACACCCCCGAAGTGATTCGTGGAGGACTGGTGTGCGCCCTCTGCGTCCGCATCCAGGAGCCTGTATTCGAGGCCCAGACCAAGACAAAACTCGGTTCCACACACCTCGAGCCCAACAAAGTTGACGGTACCAACGACAGTCCGCTGCTGAAAACCTACGTGCTCGACATCCTCAAACGCAACCTTGACAACTATCTTCACATACATGCCGATACAGCCGAAGCTCTTCTCAACAAGATAAATGCCAACGAGAAGGAGCGCAAGGATATTGCCGGAATAAAAAAAATAGCCCGCGAAGGGGCCAAGAAAGCAAGTCTCAACAACCGCAAGTTGCGCGACTGCCACGTTCATTATAACACCAACCACGCCCGTCGCCTCGAAAGCACTATCTTCATCACCGAGGGTGATTCCGCCTCCGGTTCAATAACCAAAAGCCGCGACGTCGACACACAGGCGGTCTTCTCGCTACGTGGCAAGCCCAAAAACACCTATTCCATAGGCAAAGTGGATGTCTACAAAAACGAGGAGCTCAACCTGCTGCACAATGCATTGGATATTGACGACAGCATCGACAACCTGCGCTACAACAACGTGGTGATTGCCACCGATGCCGATGTCGACGGCATGCATATCCGACTGCTGCTGCTCACCTTCTTCCTGCGGTTCTACCCCGAGCTGATACAGACCGGACATGTCTATATCTTGCAGACACCGCTGTTCCGTGTGCGCAACAAACAGAAGACCACCTACTGCTATACCGACGACGAACGTATCGAAGCCATAAAGAACACTCCGGGTGCGGAAATCACACGATTCAAAGGTCTCGGCGAAATCAGCCCCGAGGAATTCAAGAACTTTATCGGTAAAGACATGCGGCTAGACCCGGTACTCCTACACAAAGAATTTGACACACAAGGAGTTCTAAGCTTCTATATGGGCGAAAACACTCTTGAGCGACGCGAGTTCATCATGCGCAACCTTCGCATCGAAGACGATGAAAGTATCGTTGTTGCATAAAAAAAATTTTGCCATTATAGGTTTTTTTACTATACTTGCACTCAAATCACACTACTATGGCAACTACCAAAAAGCACAAAAAGAATCTGATTGTCAGCTACAAAAACCTTACTGACGACCTTAAAGAAAAGTTCAAAGAAGCCTACCCCGAAGGCTACAACAACTATCTTCAGAAGTTCGTTAAGCCTAACGGTGAAGCCATTTATGTAGTTCCCTTCGAGACCGAGGACACCGCTTATATGGTGAAATTCGAGGTAAAAATCGACACCCTTGGCGAAGATCTCGACAAGGCCTTGTTCGACGACGACGATGTCGAAGGCAAGGAGGACGAGTTCGCCCCCTTGAGCGAAGCGCTCGAGAAAGAGGAGGAAAACACCTCGCACCGCGAGAAAGTGCTCAAACATGGCTCCTACGACGACATCCTCGAGGAGGAGCAGAGCCGTAAGAAGAAACTCACCCTCGGCATCAACAAGGAGGAATTCAAGGAAGCCTTCGGCGACGACGAAGACGCCGACGAGATGGACAGCTATGAGCGCCTTGACGACGACGAACCCAGCGACGACGATTTCGAGCCCAGCGACGATGATATCCGCGGCATAGAAGAGGAGTTCCTCGATGCCGAAATACCGCCACTCGACGCCACCATCCCCGACGAGGAGGCCGTGGTAATATCACCCAAAGCTGCGAAAAAGCCGGCCAAGAAGGCCGCTGCACCCAAACCGGCAGAAAAGAAAGCCGCCAAGCCTACTCCGAAGGCTACGCCTAAACCCACAGTCAAAGCCACCGCAAAGACGGCTTCCAAGCCAGCAAGCAAACCCGTAGCAAAGACTGCCCCCAAGAAAACCGCAAAGAAATAATACTAAAACATTATCTATATGAAGAATACCCTTATCAAGATTATGTGCCTCTCGGCTCTTATGGCCGGCTTCAGCACGATGGCCAACGCGCAGTTCCGTCAGTCGATCTACCTCAACGGGAACCTGCCCACCGGCTCTTTCGCCAGCAACGTCAGTTCTTCTCACACCACCGTACCCCTCGGTTACGAGGAGATTGGTAAGGATGCAAGCATAGGCTTCGGCCTCGGCTACCGCGCCAGCTACCGCTTCGACGTGGGCATGGGCGAAGTTGCCCCCTGGGCACAGGCTGACTTCTTATGGAATATGATCGGCAGCAGCTGGCGTTCAAAATATATGGATGCAGAGTATAAGACCCCGACCTACTTCAACATCCCTGTGATGTCCGGTGTCAGCTACTTCTACGATGAACTCTGGAACGATATCACCCCCTTCGGCGAGTTCGGTATCGGCACCGACCTGCTGATGATCACCCGCGAAGGCAAGGGAGCCAAAGAGAACAACGGCACGCTTTATTATGCCTACAAATCCAACTTCGCCCTGGCATGGATGGTCGGTGCTGGTGCATGGTTCGGCCGCCACGTGAGCGCCGGTATCTACTACTATGGTCTCGGTACCCATCCCATCGACTACACCAAGAAGACTTTGGACAAGAACCCTGTCGCTGCAGCACAGTTGACTGCCAACGAACTGGCCAACCACGGCCGCGAAAAACGCAACGTCGGCTCGCTGGCCCTGCGCATCGGTTTCCACTTCTAAGCTAATTGAAATTAAAAAAGCCCGCTCGGTTGAGCGGGCTTTTTTTTATATCTAGTCGATCCTGTCGAACCCGAGATACGGCCTCAGGCACTCTGGCATAACTATACCGTCGGGTGTCTGGTTGTTCTCCAGCAGGGCAGCCACAATACGCGGCAGGGCCAGAGCACTTCCGTTCAGGGTGTGGCAGAGCTGCATCTTGCCATTTTCGTCCTTGAAGCGGAGCTTCATACGGTTGGCCTGGAATGTCTCGAAGTTCGACACCGAGCTGACCTCCAGCCAACGCTTCTGGGCGGCGCTCCACACCTCGAAGTCGAAGGTCATGGCCGAGGTGAAGCTTATGTCGCCACCGCAAAGCTTGAGGATATGGTATGGCAGGCCCAGCTTGTCGAGCAGTCCGCCCACATGGCGTTTCATTTCCTCAAGTTGGTCATATGAGCGGTCGGGGTGCTCGATAACCACAATCTCCACCTTCGAGAACTCGTGCAGACGGTTCAATCCACGCACATCTTTGCCGTAGCTGCCGGCCTCGCGGCGGAAGCACTCCGAATAGCCCACATGCTTGATCGGGAACTGCTTCTGGTCAACAATGCAGTCGCGATAGATGTTGGTGATAGGCACCTCGGCGGTGGGGATCATATAGAAACCGTCGAGCGGTATGGCATACATCTGACCCTCCTTGTCGGGCAGCTGGCCGGTACCCAGGCCGCTGGCCTCGTTGACCATCAGCGGCGGCTGAATCTCGAGGAAACCGGCGTCGGCGGCCTCATTGAGGAAGAAATTGATCAGGGCACGCTGCAGGCGGGCACCCTTGCCCTTGTAGACGGGGAATCCTGCACCGGTAATCTTGTTGCCAAGCTCGAAGTCCACGATATTATATTTGGCGCAGAGCTCCCAATGGGGAAGCGCGTCGGCTGGCAGGTCGGGCTTCACGCCGAATTCGGCCACCACCACATTGTCAGCCTCGCTCTTGCCACACGGCACCGAAGGGTGCGGCGCATTGGGCAGCGATATGAGCTTCTCGTTCAGGTCGCGCTCAACCATTGCTTGCTGCTCGCCGAGCGACACGCTCTCCTCTTTCAGCTTTCCGTTCTCGGCTTTCTTGGCTTCGGCCTCATCTTTCCTGCCTTCTTTCATTAGCATGCCGATCTCTTTGGCTATCTTGTTCTGCTCGGCCTTCACGGCATCGGCTTTCACCTGCAGGGCACGGCGCTGGGCGTCAAGATCGATAATCTCGGCTATCCTGGCCTCGACATCCTTGACATTTTTGATTTTCAATCTGGAAATTACCTCTTCGGTATGATCTTTGATATATTGCAGTTGTAGCATCTTTTGTAGATTTTCTCTATGTAACGCCGATGGCACAGGTTTATTGTATCCACCTGCCAGAAAATTTTAAAAGAGTAATAATCAGCAAAAAAATCTCGTACAATGAAAAAAAATGCGTATATTTGCATTGCTTAATACATACTGAATATATTATATTTAGTTATAAAACAAAATATTAACATAAAACAACACCATTTATGAAAAAAGTATTATTATCTGCTATGGCGATGCTTTTCGCCGGCGCACTGATGGCTCAGACCATCGTCTCGACCGAGGTCGAGAAACGCAACGTCATCATCGAGGAATACACTGGTGTCGGATGCGGCTACTGCCCCGATGGGCACGCCCGTGCCAACGCTATCTGCGCCCAGTATTCCAACCACGCATGGGCTATCAACATCCACGAGGGTGGCTATGCCGAAGGTTCCGGCTATGAGACCGCCCTTGGCGACGGCCTTGCTTCACAGTACAATATCAGCGGCTACCCCTGCGGCACCGTCAACCGCGGTGCCATGTCCAGCCGTGGCGACTGGGCCTCGCAGGCTGCTACTGTCCGCGGTCAGGACTCCCCCGTCAATGTGGCCGCCACAGCCACCATCGACCCCCTCACCCGCGAGCTGGTCGTCAACGTCGAAATGTATGTTACCGGCACCCAGTCCGCTACCAGCAACCGCCTGAACGTTGCTCTCGTGCAGAACAACATCATCGGACCCCAGAGCAACTATGGCGACTATAACCCCGACTACATCCTGCCCGACGGCAGCTACCGCCACATGCACATGTTCCGCCATCTCCTTACCGGCCAGTGGGGTGAAGAAATCACCGGTCTCTCTGTCGGCACCCTGATCGAGCGTACCTACACCTACTCCCTCCCCATGGCCATCGGCGCCGTCCCCATTGCCAACTTCAGCGACCTTGAGATCATTGTCTTCGTGGCCGAAAACCAGAAGAACATCATCACCGGCGCCAAAGCCGACCTCACCATCCTTCCCGCCGTCTATATGGCTGGCCTGACCTACGAGGAGAATGGCTGCGGCATCGACTACACCCCCGTAGTAACCATCGCCAACACCACCACCGAGGACGCCTCTTCCTTCACTTTCACCAGCGACAACAACCAGGTCTTCTCCAGCAAGACCATCGCCCCCGGCCAGACCGACACTTTCCACATGCCCACCTACAGCATCCAGTACGACAACACCCCCGTCCAGCACTATGCTCCATCCATCGAGGTAACCTTCGACAGCTACGACAACCAGACCGATGGTACCGTTAGTGTCGGCGTTTCCGGATCGGTCGATGTCGCCCCCGTCAATATGTACACCGTTGCCGGTCCCCTGAAGATGCGCGTTGCCATCGACGGCTACGGCAAAGAGTGCCAGGTCAAGCTCTTCAACCAGGCCAATGGCTGCTCCAACGAATGGACATGGGCCGAAAGCTCCTGGACCAATATCGGCCCCGATAACGCGCAGTATATCAGTCAGCTCTACGATGCACGTCCCTATTGGATGAGCTTTAACCCCGCAACTCCCGGCATCTACGTACTCCGCATCATCGACACCTATGGTGACGGCTGGCGCTGGACCAACAACGACAACCCCTCGGGTGTCTGGCTCGACGATGCCAACGGCTCGGTCATAGCCGAATCTTGGGGCTATAGCAATGGTCCTTCCTTCTCTACTATCGACTACTACCTCAACGTCACCACTTCCGGCGACGGCAGCCATGTCGGCATCGATAATGCCGAACCCGTGGTCGAGTTCACCGTCTACCCCAACCCAGTCAACGAATATCTGACCATCAACTGCAGCGATGCCATCCGTCAGGTCGAGATTCTCGACGTGGCCGGCCGCACCGTCATGACCGCCAACGGCAACCAGTCGGTTATCAACACCGAGGCTCTCTCCGCCGGCGTCTACATGCTCCGCGTTGTTACCGAGAACGGCGTCAGCGCCCAGAAGTTCGTCAAGGAATAACACCTCCGGATGTCATTCCTTCGGAGCCATCAAGAGGCTCCCGGCCTTGCGGCCGGGAGTCTCTTTTTTTTATTGCAACACAGCGTGCGCCATTCCAGCCCAAGCCCAGCAGGAACGGCAACCGCAGGCTCACTATCCCATCCTCAAGCCCCGCAGGAGCGGCACACCGCGAAGTGTTTTGGGGTCGCCCTGCGGGCTCAAAATCGTTAAAAAATCATATTAAAAATCCACTGGTTCTATAGATTGCCGCTGCAGGCGGGATTTTTTAGAATAGATAAAGATTTTTAGCGCAGCGACCAGAATATCGCTTGGTTAATGGTTCTCGGTTTACGATGAACCCCGCAGGGGCGGCACCCATCACCCCCTCAACATACAAGAAAGCCCTGCCGTTGCGGCAAGGCTTTCTAGTTCAAAATCTAAAACAAATTACCTTTTTCTAAATCTTATTCGGCCTTCTTTTCAAAAAGGCACATTCGCCTTCTTTTCAAAAAGGCACTTCAAGAAGATCCTTATTCGGCCTTCTTGGCGTACTTTTTGTACTTGCTCATGAACTTATCGACGCGTCCGGCGGTGTCAACAAGTTTCAGCTTGCCAGTGAAGAAGGGGTGCGAGGTGTTCGAAATTTCGAGCTTCACAACGGGATACTCCTTACCGTCGGTATAAACAACGGTCTCCTTGGTGTTGGCACAGCTCTTGGTGAGGATCATATTGTCGTTCGACATGTCCTTGAACACCACAAGGCGATAATTTTCGGGATGGATTCCTTTTTTCATTTCTGTTCTATTTGCCGTCTAATCCGTTTATTATTAGACGATTGTTAATAATTCACTTTACTTTTTCGTTTTGCAAAGATACGACATTTTTTCATTCTGACAAAAAAAATATCGTTTCACGCCATTTTTTATTTAGAAGTTGATTAAATTTGATTGATGAATTTTATCATGCAGATATACGTGCAGATTATGCTCCATTTTTATTCCGATCTGCGTCACTTACGGCGGCAAAATTTTGCCAGTTCGATTTTTTATCGTATCTTTGCAACCGGAATTAGCCGATGTCAGGCATCGTCAAACCACTGCAACCAGCTGGCTTACAACCCAATAAGCCCAACATCGCTATATCACGGAGAGATGGCAGAGCGGTCGATTGCGGCGGTCTTGAAAACCGTTGACCTGCGAGGGTCCGGGGGTTCGAATCCCTCTCTCTCCGC